>NZ_LPWD01000132.1 GCF_001723295.1 Methyloceanibacter marginalis | reverse complement strand
GCCTGCGGGGAGGCTATCACGAGCTCTTCAAGACGCCGAAGGTGGAGGGCGTGTGCGACGTGTGCGGCGGCACCAAGTTCAGCCGGCGCGCCGACGACACCGAGGAGGTCGTACGGAAGCGCCTCAAGGCTTATCACGCTCAAACCGAGCCCCTGATCGGCTATTACAAGGCGCAGGATAAGGTCAGTGCCGTCGACGGCATGGCTGATATTGAGACGGTGCAGAAGGAGATCGACCAGGCGCTGGATGGAGCGTGAACGTGATTCAGGGCCCGCTGGTTCTTCCACCAGTTGACCTTGTCAAGCGGAATCGCTAAATAACGGCGTCACATTGCTTGATGGACTGACCGTCCCGGGGGTAGTGCCTGTCCGCGGTCGGTCTCGTTGTGTTCCGATAGGAAATCTGGCTTTAATTTCAGCACGTTAGCGCGTGCGCGAGGAGGCGACGACGTGGCCCGAATTGCAGGCGTGAATATTCCGACCAATAAGCGGGTCGAGGTTGCGCTGACCTATATCCATGGCATTGGCGATACCTATGCCAAGGATATCTGCGGCAAAGTTTCCATCCCGTCCGAGCGGCGGGTGAACCAATTGACCGAATCCGAAGTCATTCAGATTCGTGAGGTCATCGACCGCGACTATGTGGTCGAGGGCGACCTCAGGCGCGAAGTATCCATGAATATCAAGCGCTTAATGGACCTTGGTTGTTATCGCGGTTTAAGGCACCGCCGTGGCCTTCCGGTCCACGGTCAGCGGACGCACACCAATGCGCGCACGCGTAAGGGCCCGGCCAAACCCATTGCCGGTAAGAAGAAGTAGAGACGCTCAACGCGCGGCCGAGCTCCGTCTTCGGGGTCTGGCCGGCGCCAATTCGTGAATTGCGGGAATAGAGCATGGCCAAGGAAAAGACGCGGGTCCGTCGCCGCGAAAAGAAGAACATCACTTCGGGCGTCGCCCACGTTCAGGCGAGCTTCAACAACACGATGATCACCATCACCGACGCGCAAGGAAACGCGATTTCCTGGTCCTCGGCCGGTGCCATGGGGTTCAAGGGGTCGCGTAAATCGACGCCCTACGCGGCGCAGGTCGCCGCCGAGGACGCCGGCAAGAAGGCGGCCGAGCATGGCATGAAGAATTTGGAGATCGAGGTGCGGGGCCCCGGATCGGGCCGCGAGTCGGCGCTTCGCGCGCTCCAGTCCTCGGGCTTCAACATCATCTCGATCCGCGATGTGACGCCGATCCCGCACAATGGCTGCCGGCCGCGCAAGCGCCGTCGCGTCTAACCCGAAAGGCAGGCTACCCCCAGATGCTGGACGAAGACATTCGCAAGCCGGAGCAGTCAGCTCCGCTCAACGATCAAGAAAGGGCGACCCCGGTGCTGCAAAAGAACTGGCAAGATCTCATCAAGCCCACCAAGCTCAACGTTGCGCCCGGCCGTGATCCGGCGCGGTTCGCCACGGTCGTGGCCGAGCCGCTGGAACGCGGTTTCGGCCTGACGCTCGGCAACGCCTTGCGCCGTGTGCTGCTGTCCTCGCTCCAGGGCGCGGCCATCACCTCGGTGCATATCGACGGCGTGCTGCACGAGTTCTCGTCGATTCCAGGCGTGCGCGAGGACGTGACCAACATCGTCCTCAACATCAAGGAAATCGCCATCAGCCAGCACTCCGAGGGCATCAAGCGCATGGTGCTCCAGAAGGAGGGCCCGGGCGTGGCCACCGCCGGCGACATCCAGGGCGGCTCCGAGGTGGAGATCCTCAATCCGGAGCATGTGATCTGCACGCTCGATGAGGGCGCCGCGATCCACATGGAGTTCACCTCGGCTTCCGGCAAGGGCTATGTGCCGGCCGAGCGCAATCGTCCCGACGATGCGCCGATCGGTTTTATCCCGGTCGACTCCTTGTTCAGTCCGGTGCGCAAGGTCTCCTACAAGGTGGAGAACACTCGCGAAGGGCAGATCCTCGACTTCGACAAGCTGTCGATGGAGATCGAGACCGACGGCTCCGTGCGTCCCGAGGATACGATCGCGCTCGCCGCGCGCATCGTTCAGGACCAGCTGTCGGTGTTCGTGAACTTCGAGGAGCCGAAGAAGGAGCAGACCTACGAGCGGCAGCCCGAGCTCGTGTTCAACGCCGCGCTGCTCAAGAAGGTCGACGAGCTCGAGCTCTCGGTCCGTTCGGCCAACTGCCTGAAGAACGACAACATCGTCTATATCGGCGACCTGATCCAGAAGACGGAAGCCGAGATGCTGCGCACGCCGAACTTCGGCCGCAAGTCGCTCAACGAGATCAAGGAAGTGCTTGCCTCCATGGGCCTGCATCTCGGCATGGAAGTGCCGGATTGGCCGCCGGAAAACATCGAAGAGCTGGCCAAGCGCTTTGAGGACCACTACTAGAATTCAGGCCGCGCAGTCTGCGGCCTTACGAGCTCCGAGAAGGGGAGAATAATGCGTCACCGCAAAGCAGGCCGGAAGCTCAACCGGACGCCTACGCATCGCAGCGCGCTGCTGTCGAGCCTGGCAAACGCGCTCATCAAGCATGAGCAGATCGCGACGACGCTTCCCAAGGCGAAGGAGTTGCGCCGGGTCGCCGACCGCCTGATCACGCTCGCCAAGCGCGGCGACCTTCATGCGCGCCGTCAGGCCTATGCCCGCATGCGCGACGACGTCATGGTGGCGAAGCTGTTCGAGACGCTGGGCCCGCGCTATGCCGACCGCTCGGGCGGCTACACACGGGTGCTGAAGGCGGGTTTCCGTTACGGCGATTCCGCGCCGATGGCGGTCATCGAGCTGGTGGACCGCGACGAGGACGCCAAGGGTCTCGACTCCGGTCCGACCCAGGAGCGCGAGGACGCGGGCGAGCAGGCCGCCGCGTAGCGGTTCACCGCAAGCGTCAGTTTCATCGAGCAAATTAAAAGGCGCGCCGCTGGCCAGCGACGCGCCTTTTTCAATTCCGGGCTGAACTTCGGAGCCTAGTTCAGGTCCTCATCCTCGGAGCGGTCGCGGCCCTTGGAGACGGGGTTGCGGCGGCCGCTTCGCGCTTGTCGTAGGCGGCGATGGCCTTCTTCTTGATGCCGGTCACGCCGTCATTGAAGATGCCGGAGATGGTCTTCGTGCTCGGCGTCTTCCACGCCGTCGGCATCGAATTCAGCCTCCCATTCGATCTCGACGCGGTCGGGCTCGTCGTCCTCGCCCACTTCGAGCGTCGCCTTGTAATTCTTCACCGGGAGAGGTCCCTCGATAATCTCGTAGCTGTAGCTCGTGTCGTCGCTGTCGGTCAGCTTCTCCTTGATCTTGCCGCCGTCACCGAGCGTAAGGATGCGGAAGGTATCGCCGCCTTCCTCGATCTGCTCGCATTCGGCCACGGCCGGGTGCCAGTCCTTGATGGCGCAGAAATCGCCAACCACGGCCCAGACTTCGGCGGGCTTACCGGGCGCTTCTCTCCGCTTCTTGACCTCGATCGCTTCCGCCGCGGCGGTCCAGGCGAAGGTGGCGGCCAGAGCAACCAGGGTCAGCTTGAAAACACGCATGCGTTTCTCTCCATTTTTTTGTGCTGCAGGCGGCAAGTTACCGCCGACGGTGGGGCATCTTAGTTCAAACCTCTTGAGCGGCAACCGCGTTCCCTTGGATTTTCGCCGCAAGAAGGCCAGTTTTCTTTGGGAGACGGTCTCCCGGTGCTGGTATATCGAAGCTGTACTTTTGGCCTCCTTGGCGATGCCTAACAGGGCGAGCGATGACGTTTTTGGAAAATCTCAGCAGTAAGAATGGCAATTTCTGGCTGCTCTGCGCGGCCCTGCTTCTGGGTCTGGCGGGGACCGCCCAGGCCCAGGACGCGGTGCCCAAGAGCGTGGCGCCAAAGAGCGTGGTGCCCAAGAGCCAGGCGGCCATCAAGCAGTCCTTCGCCCCGGTGGTGAAGCAGGCGGCGCCCGCCGTGGTGAACGTTTATGTGCGCCACCGGGTCCAGCAACAGGTGTCGCCGTTCTTCAGCGATCCGTTTTTTCGCCGCTTCTTCGGCGAGCAGTTCGGCGTGCCGCGCGAGCGTATCCAGAACTCGCTGGGTTCGGGCGTCATCGTCGGCAGCGAGGGGGTAGTGGTCACCAATTATCATGTGATCCGCGGCAGCGGAGAGTCCGAGATCACCGTCGCGCTGAATGACGGACGCGAGTTTCCCGCCGAGTTGATCCTGAAAGACGAAAAGACGGATCTGGCGGTGCTGCGTCTCGAGGGTCGAGACACCACCTTCCCCTCCATTGCGTTCGCCAATTCCGACGGCCTCGAAGTAGGCGATCTGGTCCTCGCTATCGGCGATCCGTTCGGCGTCGGCCAGACCGTGACCAGCGGCATCGTCTCGGCGCTCGCCCGCACCAAGGTCGGCATCTCCGACTATCAGTTTTTCATCCAGACGGACGCGGCCATCAATCCGGGCAATTCGGGCGGCGCGCTGGTCG
>NZ_LPWD01000131.1 GCF_001723295.1 Methyloceanibacter marginalis | reverse complement strand
AGGGTGCGCACGCGTATAAGACTCGCTTTTTTTGGGAATAAGGCGCATGTCTCGGGCATCATCGGGTGAGCGTCTCAGGCCCCGGTGACTGAGAGAGCTTTCGTCGCGCTCCCGCCTGAAACCTAGGAGCCTTCATGCCCTCGCCCAAATCCCTGCCCCGCCTCAGCGCCGCCATGACCGAGGACGCGCCGTCCGGAGATGACTCCGCGACCGGGCATAGCTTTCCCACCGGGCACGAGGTGATGCTCACCCAGCGCTACCCGCCGCGCAAGGCCGCGCCCGGTCCTTACAAGGTGGTGGCTCAGTTGCCGGCGCGGGACGGCCAATACCAATACCGCATCAAGAGCGGCTGCGAGCCGTTCTTCCGCACGATCGCCGAGAGCGAGATCGAGCGCAGCTAGCGCGAACCCGGCTTAACGGAAGCGACATCCCCATGGAATGCCTGGTCTGTGCCGGCGAGGCCAAAGACCTCACCCCGGAGAATTTCGACGGCCGTTTGATCGGCTGCCCGCGCTGCGGCAACTACGAGATCCTCGGCGCACCTGGACCTGTTCCAGAACGCGTCTCAGCCCGAGCGGGAAGCGGCGCTCGCCAAGGCGCCTTGCTGCAGGCTTCTCCCGCTGGCCGACCATCAAGCCCATCAATTTCTGAGCGCTCGCGCGCGGGTCAGTCTCAGCGGCGTTTCTTGGAGACGCCCTTCTGGGACGGTTGCCGGGCGGGTTCGCGGCGGCAAACGGCGAGACCGACACGGCCGGCGCCTTCTTCTTGTCCTGCTTCGGCTTCTTCTTTTCGCGATTGCTCTTCTGCTCGCCTTTGGCCATGGGGGCTCTCCTTCGGGGCGGGTCGACACGGACGGGGCCGAAATCCGGCTCACCGCCTCCCCTATGGCGCGGATCGGGTCCGGCGCCTAATGAATTTTGCCGACCGGTGCTTGCCGGCTTGCGCCCGTCTTTAACCGATCGCGTGCGATCCCGATGGACTTGGCGCGCGCGCGGGGATTTAATCCGCCCCCTGAGTTCAGCGTCTTATTTGGGGAGTTTCGAGCATGGTGAGAACGGTCCTGTTGCGTACGAGCCTGGCGGCCGCGGTGCTCGCCTCCTCGTTCGCCGTCTTGAGTGCGCCTGCCCGCGCCGATTGGCTCTGCGCCGGCGATACCTGCCGCTGGGTCGGCTACGACGTGATCGAGCCCGCCTTCGCCGATGCCTGGCCAGCCCCGCCGCGGGCGAGCTGCTTCTGGCGCCAGGGGATTTTCGGCCGCTGGAAGTTCGTCTGCCCGAACCGCTAGGCATAAGACCAGAAACTCTTGATGCCGCCCGTTCAGCGCATGGCGTTGAACACCAGCGACACGCCGAAGGCGAGCTTGGCGAGATAGACGAGGCCGAGATAGATCGCCGCCGTCACCGCGTGGCGGGCCAAGCCGAAGATGGAGTTGGAGATGAGCTGCTCGGGGCGTACGCGGCGGCGCATGCGCATGGCGACCCGGCCGAGAAGTTTGTGTTGGCGCGCGCTTGCCCCGATGAAGCCCGAAGCTTCGGTGAGGAACCAGGCGGCCTGAGGATTGTTGCCGTCGCCGGCGGTGTCTGCTTCGTTCATTTTCCCATGTGTGTCCTTTGCTCTTTGGCGGTTGCGCTTTGCATATAGGGAAAATGCGGCCCTTATACGAGCGCCCGCCGAGAGCCTATACGGCTCACGCCTTGCCGGCTTCCGTTGCTTCGGGCACCTCGATCAGCCGGCCGGATCTCACGTCGTAGATATAGCCGTAGACGGGGACGTCCTGGGGCACGAGCGGGTGGGCGCGGATGCGTTTCACGTCGGCGGTGACGCTCTCGGCCTGATCGGAAATGGTGAGCCAATCGATATGGTCGCCGGCGGTCGAGCCCGGCCCCTGCCCCACACCCTTCCAGCCGTCCGGCCCGATCTCCGCGGTGTCCAGGCTTTGGCGCAGCAGCCCGCGCATGATCTCGTCGGTGAAGGTCTCCATGCCGCAATCGGTGTGGTGGACGACGAACCATTCCTTGGTGCCGAGCAGCTTGTGGGAGATGACGAGCGAGCGAATGGCGTCGTCGCTGGCGCGGCCGCCGGCATTGCGGATCACATGCGCGTCGCCTTCGGCGAGTCCTGCGAACTTCGCCGGATCGAGCCGGGCGTCCATGCAGGTGAGGATGGCGAAGCGGCGAGCGGGCGGCATTGGCAATCCGGCCTTGTCCCCGAAGCTCCCGGCATAGTCCTCGTTCGCCGCCAGCACCTCGTCGCGAACCTTGGTCATAGCGTCTCCCTTCGCGCTTCGTCTTCAGTCTTGCGCCGGCTGCCAGCTTAGCACGGACAGCACGAGCGCGCCGAAGGCGAGCAGGTAGAGGCCTGCGCGCACCGCGTGGGAGTATTCCCATTGCGCGCGCCAAGCCTCCCAGTTGTCGGGGAGTATGGTCCAGTTCTCGGTGGCGCGGTTGGCGGGCGCGGTGAAACCCCAGAAGGCGATCATCTCGCCGGCGAGAAGCAGCACGGCGGCGGCCGCCAGCACGAAGGGCCACCCCGTGCCGCGCAGCGCGAACATCAGGGCGATCACGGCGAAGAAGGCCGCCGGTACGAACAGGCCGACCATCCACCAGCCGTCGTAGTTGCGCTGCACCGTGAGATAGTCTTGCGCGCCGATGCCGATCTTGTTGGGGAGTTCGAACAGGTGCGCCAGCGCAGCGCCCATGGCGATGGCGGTCAGCATCAGGGCGAGGAAGTAGAGCGTCCGCACCATGAAGTCTCAACCGTCTGGCGCGTGTGGGGTTCCGCCGCTTCCACCGAAACGAACGGACCCGCGCTTGGGAGCACGCGGGCCCGCCCAGGTCTAGCCAGCGAATCTCGGCTCAGCAGCGAGACCTGGCGCGGCCTAGACCGCGTCGCGATGGTAGCCGCCGAGCCTCCGGCCACGGCGCCGATGAAGCCGCCCACGAGCAGCGAAATGGCCGTGAAGATCGAGAAGTTGGCGGCCGCTTCCAGCGCCTCCTGGGAGAGCTCTTGTGCCGCCTCGGCTGCGGTGGCGGCGTCGGCGGTCACGGCTGCGGTGGTTCCGGCGATGCCGGTGCCGACGGCGAACAGGCGGCGACGATCACGGTCGCCAGCGCCCAGGCGAGCATGCCGTGGGCCGTATCCCGGAACAGCACCTCGTCAGTGCGCAAGCCCACCCATTTCTCGCGCAGGCGCCCCGCCAGATAGCCGCCGAAGCCGGCCGACAGCCATTGCATGACGATCAGCCAGATACCGGTGCCGATGGCGAAGGTCTCGGGCGACTCGTTGGCGAAGGACCACGGCTCAACGGTGGAGATGCCGAAGCCGGAGCCGGCCGTGAACAGAATGATGGAGACGGCGATCGCGCCGAGCGCCCCGCCGATGATGGCGCCCCAGTCGTTCGCCTTGCCGACGGGCCCGCCCGAGACAACGACTTCCTCTTCCACTGCGACAATGCCTTCGCGCGCCATGTTTGCCTCCTTGGTGCGTTTGTTCCGTGCGATGCGTGATGAAAACGTATGCAGTTATGGAACGAACGCCTCGGCGCGATTGTTCCCCTTTTGCAACTCAAGCAAAGGAGGCAACGATGGCTGGCATTCTGTTGTGGCTGATGGGCGTTCCCCTCATCGTCATTGTCATTCTCTATCTGCTCTTTTAGGCGTCGCGGGCGCACGCGCGCCAACGCACGCACCGTTCGCGATGGCCTTTCCGGCCGCCGCCTTTACGCCGTTCATCCAAAGCTCTTATCCGCCCTTCGACGCGCGCTGATACGCTGCCTCGCGGTGGCTGAGCGTGTCAGCCGCGGACGGCGATCCAATAGCCGGAGCAGACGCCCGAGGGGCCGACCCCGTTCCACTGGCCTTTGCCCTTTGCGCGCGTGAAGCGTCCGTTGCCGGCCGCTTTGCGCGGGCCGGCCACACCGTTCATCTGGGCTTGGCCCGAGCCGGATACGACACCGGCGATGTGGATCGGCCGGAAGACGAACTTGCCGCTGGTCGAGGTGATTTGACCGCCGCTTATGGCGAGGCCCACGCTGATGACGCCGCAATGGCCGTCGGTGGTCACGAGGGACATTTTCCAGGCGCCGTCATACGGGGCGGCTTGAGCGGGCGCCGCGAAACAGAGCATTGCGAAAGCGGCCGCCGAGGCGAGGCCAAGGGTGCGATTGCCAGTCATGAAATCCTCATCGTTCAAGTTGTCTAGACCTTGCGGGGGGTAGCCTGCATTAATTTTGTTAACGGAGCACGACCTCAGACGGTCGCATGCTTTTGCGCTATCGCAAGGTTCCAGACCGCGCTTCGCGTATTGGTCAGGCTGGGCGAAAAGAGCAGCAAAATGTCGAAAGTCGAGATCTCGTACTATTCGGATGTCTTGTGCGTCTGGGCCTATGTTGCCGAGCGGCGGCTCGAGGAACTCGCCAAGGAGTTCGGCGATCGGATCGCGATCGTGCCCCGCTTCTGCTCTGTCTTCCCCGACGCCTGGGGCAAGATCGACACGTCTTGGGGCTCTCGCGGCGGCTTCGCGGGTTACAACCGGCACCTGCGGGAGATCGCCGAGCGGTTTCCGCATATCGTGGTGCACGAGGAGGTGTGGCTCACAGCCCGGCCGAGGACGTCGGCGAGCGCGCACATGTTCCTGAAGGCTGTCGCCCTGATCGAGCGGGAGGCTCAGCGCGACGGCGCTGAGCCCCTTCCGTATCTCGACAGGCTCTCGACAGAGGCCGCGTGGGAAACGCGGCTGGCATTCTTCGCCTCGGCCAAGGATATTTCCGAATGGACCGTCCATCGTGAGATCGCCGAGCGCATCGGTCTCGATTACGCGGTCGTGGAGGATAAGATCCGATCCTCGGAAGCGGTGGCCCAGCTCGCCGCCGACTACGATCTGAGCCAGAAGAACGGTGTCGAAGGCAGTCCGACATTCTTGATGAATGACGGCCGGCAGAAGCTATTCGGCAATGTCGGCTACCGGCTGCTCGAAGCGAACGTCCAGGAACTCCTGCGCCGCCCCGCGGCGAACGAGGCCAGCTGGTGCTGATCCGCACTCGCCGAGTCATATTTCCTTCCGGCCAGACCCACGGTTTGAGTAAGGTCCGGCCCCGAAAGCGTCATTCAACCCAACGCGAGG
>NZ_LPWD01000130.1 GCF_001723295.1 Methyloceanibacter marginalis | reverse complement strand
GCCGCCATCCCCCCACCCGCGCGCGATGCGCGCGACCTCCCCACGAGGGGGAGGTATGAGTTCGTTGAGCTTCTTGGGCTAAGGCTCCCAGCCTTGAGGGGCGAGCTCGAAGCCTGCGAAGTCGAAGCCCGGCGCCACCGTGCAGCCCATCAGCGTCCAGGCGCCCAAGCTCCGCGCGCTTTGCCACGCGCCTGCCGGCACCAAGCCTTGCGGGTGCTGTCCGGCCAGAATGTCCGGTCCCAGTTTCTGCTCCCGCCGCGTGCGGTTGTCGTCGGCAGTCTCAAGCAGGAGGGGCGCGCCGGCATACCAGTGCCACATCTCCGCCGCATCGACGCGATGCCAATGGGACACCTCGCCGGACTCAAGGAGAAATAGGATGGCGGTCGAATGTGCCCGGCCCTGATGCCCCGGCTCGTCGCGGAAGGTCTCGCGGAACCAGCCGCCTTCCGGATGCGGCGCGAGCTCGAGTTGCGCGATCACCTCATCTGCCGACAGTGCCAAGTCCCACTCCGTTCATGCCTCAGGCCGCGCGAAGACTGGATGCAGCCTGCAACGCCTCGGTCAGGGCCTTGCCGCGTTGCTCGACCCCGATCTTGATTCCTTCGGCGACGATAACCTCCGGCTCGATGCCGATAAAGCCGAACACGGCGCGCAAATAGCTTTCGACGTGCTCGGCGTCCGCGGCCGGCATGTCCGGCCCATAGAGACCGCCGCGTGATACTGCGATGATCACGCGCTTCTCCGGGACAAGCCCCTCGACGCCTTGCTCGGTGTAGCGGAACGTCTTGCCGGCGACGAGAATGCGGTCCAGCCAGGCTTTCAACTGGCTCGGAATCGAGAAGTTGTACATCGGCGACCCGATCACAACGACGTCCGCATCAAGGAACTCGTCCAGCGCCCCGTCCCCGGCCGACATGTCGGCGAGATGCGCACCGGAAAGATGCGGCAACGGCTCGGCGGCAAGATCTCGGTATCGCACCTCAAGGCCAGGATTCTCCCCGCCCAGGCGGTCGACAATCGCGGCTGAAACCTGGCGGCTAACGGAGTCCTCGCCGAGGATGCTTGTATCGATGTGCAGTAGCTTCATGGCCTTCACCCTGGTATACAATTGTGCCTGACGCTATATGTGTTACCTTCGGCAAGTCGCACAAGAAGGCACTTTTTTGAAACCCGAGCACACAGACGTAACCGCCCACGCGCCGCAGCATCAGTCCGAGGACTGCCGCGCGGTGAGCGCGGTGCTTGCCCGCGTCGGCGACAAGTGGAGCGTCTTGATAATCAGCCTGCTGGGTCCAGGACCGCGGCGCTTTAACGAGATCAAGCGCATGATCGGCGGCATCTCGCAGCGGATGCTGACCCTGACGCTGCGGGGACTCGAGCGCGACGGGCTCGTGACGCGCACGGTGTTTCCGACGATCCCGCCGCGCGTCGAATACGAACTGACGGACCTCGGAAAGTCGCTTTGGCAGCCCGTCGAGGCGCTCGGCGAATGGGCGCGACGGCATCAGCCGGAAATCGCCGCGGCGCAGCGCCGCTACGACAAGCGCACCGAGCAGGGCTAGCGGGCCGAACTAGAACCGGTCCTTGCGCTTGCGCACCTCGCCGAACACCATTTCGAGCGGCTGCCCTTCGAGACCGAGCCGCTGCTGGATCTCGGGGCTCGACGCGCGCAGGAAGGGATTGGTGGCAAGTTCCTGGCCGATGGTGGTCGGCAACGACGGCGCACCGTTGGCGGCGTTCTCGGCGACTTCGGCCGCCCGCGCCTGCAACGCCTCATTCTCCGGCGTCTATGGTGAGCGCGAAACGGCAATTAGGCGATTCGGTATTA
>NZ_LPWD01000129.1 GCF_001723295.1 Methyloceanibacter marginalis | reverse complement strand
ATTGTCATGCCCGCGAAAGCGGGCATCCAGTAAACACCGATCTTCGCTGCAACCCGGTACAGTGGTTACTGGATCGCCCGGTCAAGCCGGGCGATGACAACGAAGAGAGGTCGTGAGTGGGCTGTGGGCAACAGACTTCTAATCCGTGACTTACCCCTCCCATCAGCCTTCGGCAGGTGCTAGCCGCGCTTCACCAGGGCGTCGCGGATCTCTTCCAGGAGTTGCACTTCGCGCGAGGGCGGTGGCTCGGTCGCCGGCTCCTCTTCCTGTTTGCGGCGCAGCTGGTTCATGCCCTTGATCACCATGAACAGCACGAAAGCGACGATGGCGAAGCTGATGACGCTGTTGATGAAGATGCCCACATTGATCGTGGCGGCTCCGGCTTCTCTCGCTTGCGCCAGCGATTGATAGTCACCCCCGCTCAAATTGATGAAGAGGTCGGAGAAATCCATGCCGCCGGTGATCAGCCCGATCGGCGGCATGATAACGTCGTTCACCAGCGACTGGACGATTGTGGAAAAGGCCGCGCCGATGATGATACCGACGGCCATATCGACCACATTGCCGCGTAACGCGAATTCCTTGAATTCTTGGAGCATTGCCCGCATTCCCCCTCAAGCCGTTGAGAGCACACTGCTTCTTTGCCACGATTTAAGGGCATTTGCACCTCAAAGCACGGTTTGCAAGGCTCCGCCTAGCTGCTAACTGCTCGACAGGCTCCGGGGCCTGGCTCGACCTTGGATTGGAGGGGAACGTGACAGCGGAAGCCGCCGAAACCGAAAACGCGGTGCGCGACCGCCACCAGTTGCGGACGCTCGCCGTCGCCATCACCACCATCGCGGCGGTTTTCTGCACCGTGGCCGCCGTCATTATATATGCGATCGCGCTGAACCGGCTGTGGTTCCTGCACTTCCCGCTCGGCTTCTATCTTCTGGCGCAGGGGCTCCTGATCTTCGCGGTGGTGATCGCCTTCTGGTACGTGCGCGTGCAGGAACGCATCGACCACACGCGGAGCTTCAATGAGGAGATGGCGTAGGCGATGACAGCGCAGTCGCGCCAGCGCACGCCGAACCCGCATCTCGGCGCCTATTACGGCATCGTCGCCAGCGCCTTCGCCTCGCTGGTGCTGCTGCTCGCCATGGCCGAGCAACTCGGCTGGAGCGACGGCGCGGTCGCGCGGCTCATGATCCTATTGCCGCTGCTTCTCTATCTCGCCATCGCCGTGGCGGCGCGCACCCTCGACGTCGAAGACTTCTTCACCTCCGGGCGCCGGGTTCCCCAAGTCTATAACGCCTTCCTCTTGGCGGCGATCACGGTGGGCGGCACCGGCTTCTTCGCCTACACGGGCGCGGTCTTCTTCCTCGGCTTCGACGCGCTCGCCATCGGTCTCGGCTGGACGTGCGGCCTGTTGCTCTCCGGCGTGCTGTTCGTGCCCTATTTGCGCCGGGCCGGCGCCTACACGCTGCCCGCCTTTCTCGGCCAAAGATTTCGCTCACACGAGATACGGCTCGCGGCGAGCGCGTTGCAAGTCGTGCCGACGGCGCTGCTTCTCGCCGCGGAAATCAACATCGCGGCAACCGTGGCGGCGATCTTCCTGCCCGCATCCTATTGGGTCTCCGTGCTGCTGATCGTCGTGCTCGTCGCGCGACGGGAATTCTCGGCGGCATGCGCGCCCTGACCTGGTCGGGCAGCGCGCAGTTCATCGCCGGCGCCATCGGCCTCGCCGTGCCGCTGATCGTCGTCTCGGTGCTGCTGACCCATCTACCCGCGCCGCAATTTACCTATGGCGAGATGTTCGGCTCCTTGCAGAGCGCGGAGACGGCCGCCGGCATGTCGCCGGTTGAGCCCGGCGATATCGGCGCTCTGCCGGCGCCCGAGCCCATGGCGGCCGTGAAGCCCTTCCTTCAGTCGTTCGGCGCCATCACCGAGCGGGGCTTCTTCGCGCTGTTCTTCTGTTTCGCGCTGGGCACGGCCGCCCTGCCGAGCCTGATCGCGCGCAGCGGCGTCACCTGCTCGGTGGCCGATCAGCGGCGCTCGACCGCCTGGGCGCTTCTGCTCGTCGCGGTGTTCGTCATCACCGCGCCGTCGCTTGCAGCGTTCGCCAAGGTGCTGATGTTCCGCGACATGGCGCTCATTCCCACCGAAGGCCTGCCGGCCTGGCTCTCCAGCTTAAGCCTGGGACAGCTGGCGCAGGCGAGCGATATCAACGGCGACGGCACGATCGGCGCGGGCGAGCTCTTGATCTCGCGCGACGGAATCGCGCTGGCATTGCCGATCTTGGCTGAGCTTCCTTACGTTCTCACCGCGCTCATGGCCGCGGCAGGCTTGGCGATCGCGCTCGCGGCGGCCGGCTCGCATCTGTTCACGCTTGGAGCGAGCCTCGCCGACGACGTCTACGGCACGCTCGACCGCAAGCCGATCGTTCTGCCCCGTCTCATGGCGGCATGGGCCGTGATTGCCGCGTGTGCGTTTCTGGTGGCCGTCTATCTCTTTATCGCCGAGGTGGATGCGTTGCATATCGCGGTGACGGCCTTCGCCTTCGCCGCCGCGACGTTCTTCCCGGTTCTTCTTTTGGCGATCTGGTGGCCGCGCTGCACCACCTGGGGCGCTCTCGCCAGTCTGGCAACCGGATTTGGCATCCTCTTTCTCGCCTTGACCGTGGGCGGCCTGTTCGGCGTGGCCGAGACCGCCGTGGGCACGGCCATGTCCTGCCTGGTGGCGGCGGTTCTGGCGTTTGGCGCTGGCGTCGGGGTGAGCCTCTACGGACCGGAGCCGGCGAGCCTCGACACCGCCTATTACGAGGAAATGCGCAAACCCGACGGCGAGACCATGTTCGACCAGGCGCAAGCCCGGGCGGCCACAGCGAGCAGCGAAGAGGACTGACGAGCTTCCATGGACCCGCGGCCCGACTCTCCACGCCTGTCGCTTTACCCTGAAATCGTGCCCTTCCGCTCGGGCCGGCTCAAAGTGTCGGACCTGCACGAGCTCTATTACGAGGAATGCGGGTCGCCGTCCGGCAAGCCGGTCGTCATGTTGCATGGCGGACCCGGCGGCGGCGTCACGCCCATCATGCGGCGCTATCATGATCCCCGGCTCTACCGCATCGTGCTGTTCGACCAGCGCGGCTGCGGCCGATCGATCCCCCATGCCTCGCTGGAGGAGAACACCACCTGGGATCTAGTGGCCGACATCGAGCGCTTGCGTGAGCATCTCGGCATCGACCGCTGGCAGGTGTTCGGCGGCT
>NZ_LPWD01000128.1 GCF_001723295.1 Methyloceanibacter marginalis | reverse complement strand
AGTTCGGAAACGGAGTCAACCCCGCGCGCCGCGCCCCAGCAAAAGGCTCCAACGCCAGAGCCGCCACGGAGCGTCGAGCCTGTGCAGCAAGCGGGCAACGACGCCGCCCCCGAGGCCGGTCCTCAACCGTCCACGCCGAAGCCGGCGCGCAAGCCCACGGAGCGCACCCTCTCCGAGGAGTATTACGACGTCAAGACGACGGTCTTCAACGCGCTCATCGATACGATCGACCTGACCCAGCTCGCCAAGCTCGACCCCGATGCCGCGCGCGAAGAGATCCGCGACATCGTCAGCGAGATCGTGGCCATCAAGAACGTGGTGATGTCGATCGCCGAGCAGGAGGAACTGCTCGAGGACATCTGCAACGATGTGCTCGGCTATGGCCCTCTGGAGCCGCTGCTCGCCCGCGACGACATCGCCGATATCATGGTCAACGGCGCAAATACGACCTACATCGAAGTGCGCGGCAAGGTCGAGCCCTCCTCCATCCGCTTTGCCGACAACGCGCAGCTGATGAATATCTGCCAGCGCATCGTGAGCCAAGTCGGCCGTCGCGTCGACGAATCGAGCCCGATCTGCGATGCGCGTCTCCCGGACGGCAGCCGTGTGAACGTCATCGCGCCGCCGCTCGCCATTGACGGCCCCAGCCTCACCATCCGTAAGTTCAAGCGAGAACGGCTCACGCTCGACCAGCTCGAGAGAATGGGCACGATCAGCCCCGAGGGGCGCACGCTGCTCGCCATCATCGGCCGGGTGCGCTGCAACGTCATCATTTCCGGCGGTACCGGCTCCGGTAAGACGACGCTGCTCAACTGCTTGACCGCCTACATTGAGCCCGACGAGCGCATCATCACCTGCGAGGACTCGGCGGAGCTGCAACTTCAGCAACCCCACGTGGTGCGTCTGGAGACGCGGCCGCCGAACCTCGAAGGCGAGGGCGAGATCACCATGCGCGATCTCGTCAAGAACTGCCTGCGTATGCGGCCCGATCGCATTATCGTCGGCGAGGTGCGCGGACCCGAAGCCTTCGATCTGTTGCAGGCCATGAATACGGGCCATGACGGCTCCATGGGCACGCTCCACTCCAATAGCCCGCGCGAGTGCCTGAGCCGTCTGGAGAGCATGATCCTCATGGGCGGCTACAATCTTCCGGGCAAGACCATCCGCGAGATGATCACCTCCTCCGTAGACGTCATCGTTCAGGCCGCGCGCATGCGCGACGGCAGCCGCAAGATCACCCACGTCACCGAGGTCGTCGGCCTCGAGGGAGAGACGGTCACGCTCCAGGATCTCTTCGTCTACGATCTCATCGGCGAAGACGCGAACGGGCGTGTCTCCGGCCGTCATCGTTCCACGGGCATCGCACGGCCCTATTTCTACGAGAGGGCGCGCTATTACGGTGAAGACAAGCGGCTCACCGAGACCTTGGCCGCGGGCGAGGTTCATGATGAGCACGGCCGTCCGTTAGGAGAGGGATTTGCCCAGTCCTGAGCTCGTACAGCTAGCGGCCGTAGCGCTCGCCGCCCTCGGGGTCGGCGGCATCGTCTACGTATTGGTGATGCCGTATTTCAGCGACGAGCGCAAAGCAAGCAAGCGCGTCGCCAATGTGGCGCAAGGCCAAGCAGGGCTGCGCCAGCGCGTGGGCGTGCCGCAGCCGCTGCAGATGCGCCGCAAGCAGGTGCAGGATACGATCCGGGATATCGAGGCGAAACAAAGGGCCAAGAAGCGTGTGTCCCTTCGCACCAAGCTGATGCGCGCCGGCCTCGAGATAAGGCGCGGACCTATTACATCTTCTCCGTGATTTGCGGCTTTCATCGGCGGCTTTCTCGTCCTCGTCTTCGGAATGAAGCCGCTGATCGCGCTGTTAGCCGCGTTTGCCTGCGGTTTCGGGCTCCCCCGCTGGCTCCTTGCGCGCCGCATCAGATCTCGCCAAGCCAAGTTCCTGACCGAGTTTGCCAATGCCATCG
>NZ_LPWD01000127.1 GCF_001723295.1 Methyloceanibacter marginalis | reverse complement strand
GGCGCTGTTCGTGGACGGCCGTTATATCCTGCAAGCACCGAAGCAGGTCGACACCGACATCTTCGAGGTGCTGCAAGTTCCGGAAGCCAAGCCCTCGGAATGGCTCAAAGAGACGCTCGTGAAAGGCAATGCCGTCGGCTACGACCCGGCGCTGCACACCATCAAGGAGATCGACCGGCTCACCAAGTCGCTCGGCGCCGAAGGCATCCGTCTGACGCCGGTGCCGGAGAATCCCATCGACAAGCTTTGGGAGAAGGATCGGCCGAGGCCCCCGATGGCGGGGATCGTGCACCACTCAGTCGAGTTCTCGGGCCGAAGCGCGGCCGAGAAGATCGCTCAGGTGCAGGACACGCTCAAGGAGGACAACCAGGATGCGGTGCTCCTGACCGCGCCGGATTCGATCTGCTGGCTGTTCAACATTCGTGGCGGCGACATCAAGCACACGCCGGTCGCGCTCGCCTTCGCCATCGTGCCGAAGGAAGGCCGCCCCACTTTGTTTATCGACCCCGCCAAGGTCGACGAAAATGTGCGCGGGACCCTTCAGTCCATCACCGACATCGCCAAGCCCGGCGAGCTGGATGGGGCGCTGAAGCGCTCGCCGAGCAGAAGGCGAAGGTGCGGCTCGATCCCGACTCCGCGGCGATGCGCTTCGCGCAGGCGTTGGAAGTGGACGGCGTCAAATACGTTGCCGGCGAGGATCCTTGCACGCTGCCCAAGGCGACCAAGACGAAGGCGGAGATCGCCGGCGCGCGGGCCGCGCATCTTCGCGACGGCGCGTCCATGGTGCGCTTTCTCGCTTGGCTCGACGAGGTCGGCGAAACGGGCCGCGTGGATGAGGTCTCCGCGGCGATGAAGCTCGAAGATCTCCGCCGCCAGTCCGGCCAGCTCAAGGATATCAGCTTCGACACGATCTCCGCCTCCGGACCCCACGGCGCGTGGTGCATTACCGGCCGACGAACGCTTCCAAACGCGTGCTCGACAAGAACTCGCTCTATCTGATCGATTCCGGCGGGCAATATGTTGACGGCACCACGGACGTCACGCGCACGGTGGCGATCGGCAAGCCGACGGCCGAGATGAAGCGTCATTACAGCCTGGTGCTGAAGGCGCATATCGGCATCGCCACGGCGCGCTTTCCCAAGGGCACGCGCGGCCAGGACCTCGACCCTTTCGCGCGCCGGCCCCTATGGGAGGCCGGTATCGACTTCGATCACGGCACGGGCCACGGCGTCGGCAGCTATCTGTCGGTGCATGAAGGCCCGCAGCGCCTGTCGCGGCTCGGTTCCGAAGTGCTGGAGCCCGGCATGATCCTTTCCAACGAGCCCGGCTATTACCGCGAAGGGCAATACGGCATCCGGCTGGAGAATTTGATCCTGGTCACGCCGCTTACCAAGATCGAAGGCGGCGAGCGGGAGATGATGGGCTTCGAGACGCTGACGCTCGTGCCCTTCGACCGGCGGCTGATCGACCCGAAGCTGTTCGACCCTTCAGAGCTTGCCTGGCTGAACGCCTATCACGCGCGGGTGCGGCGGGAGGTCGAGCCTCTGATCCTGAGCGACGACCGGCCGTGGCTGCGTCACGCCACGCAGAAGATCGGCTGACGCTTCTCCCGCGTTGGAGGCTTGGATGGAAACGCTGGTCTCGGCGGTAGCGGCCACTCTGACGACCGTCGCCTTCGTGCCGCAAGCGATCCACATCATTCGCTTCAAGGAGACGCGCGCGATCTCGCTTCAAATGTACGTGGTGTTCGCGACCGGCGTGGCGCTGTGGCTGACTTTCGGGGTGATGATCTGGAACTGGCCGATCATGACGGCGAACGCCATCACCCTGGTGCTTGCGCTCACCATCATCCGCATGAAGCTGCGCTACGGCTGAGCTACTCGATCAGCTTGAGCCATTCGTCTTCCGACAGCACCTGGACTCCCAAGTCCTTGGCGTTTTTGAGCTTCGAGCCCGCTCCCGGACCCGCCACCACATAGTCGGTGTTCTTGGAGACCGAACCCGCGACCTTGGCGCCGAGGCGCTCGGCGCGCGCTTGGCCTCGGACCGCGTCATCTGCTCGAGCGTGCCGGTGAATACCACGGTCTTGCCGGACACGGGCGAGGTCTGGTCGACCGCTTCGAGCGGTTGCGGGCTCACCTGCTCGAGGAGTTCCTCGACCACTTCGACGTTGTGGGGCTCGGCGAAGAAATCGGCGATGGCCGCCGCCACCGTGGGGCCTATGCCCTCGATATTGTCGAGCTCGGCGAAGGTCTCGCCGTCGCGATCCTTGCCCGCAGCACGCATCGATTTCAGGAAAGTCTCCGCCGTGCCGTAATTACGCGCGAGCAACCGCGCGGTGATCTCGCCCACATGGCGAATGCCGAGCGCGTAGATGAAGCGGTCGAGCTTGACGCTGCGGCGCGCTCGATGGCGGCGAACAGCTTCTGGGCCGAGAGCGCGCCCCAGCCTTCCCGCTCGGCGAGCTTGCCCTCCGCCGCCTTGTCTTTCTCGGCGAGGGTGAAGATTTGCGGCGGTGATTCGATGGTGCCGTCTTCATACAGTTCCTGGATGCGCTTCTCGCCGAGCCCTTCGATGTCGAAGGCGTTGCGCGAGACGAAATGCTTCAAGCGTTCGACTCTTTGCGCCGGACAGATGAGCCCGCCGGTGCAGCGGCGCACCGCATCGCGCTTGCCGGTCTTCTCGTCCACCTCGCGCACCGCATGGCTGCCGCAGACCGGGCAAACATCCGGAAACTTGAATCGTTTCGCGCCTTTAGGACGCTTATCTTGCACCGCTCCGAGAATCTGCGGAATGACGTCGCCGGCGCGCTGCACGATAACCGTGTCGCCGATGCGCACGTCCTTGCGTTCGATCTCGTCCTCGTTGTGAAGCGTGGCGTTCTGCACCACGACACCGCCGACGGTGACGGGCTCGAGCTTGGCGACGGGGGTGAGCGCGCCGGTGCGGCCGACCTGGATTTCGATGTCGCGCAGGATTGTGGTTGCCTTCTCGGCGGGAAATTTATGGGCGATGGCCCAGCGCGGCGAACGCGAGACGAAGCCCAGCCGCTCCTGAAGATCGAGGCGGTCGAGCTTGTAGACGATGCCGTCGATGTCGTAGTCGAGCCCCGCACGGCCCTCCTCGATCTCGCGGTAGGTGTCGAGCATCTCGTCCACGGAGCTCGTAAGCTTAGCCAACGGGTTGAGCGGAAAACCCCAGGCCGCCATGGCCTCGTAGACCCCCCATTGGGTATCGGCGGGAAGCTTCGCCGCCTCGCCCCAAGAATAGGCGAAGAAACGCAAAGGCCGCGCGGCGGTGATCTTGGAGTCGAGCTGGCGAAGCGAGCCGGCCGCGGCGTTGCGCGGATTGGCGAAGAGTCGGTTGCCGCCTCTCCTGCTCGGCGTTCAGCGCCTGGAAGGCGCTGTGGCTCATATAGATCTCGCCGCGCACCTCGA
>NZ_LPWD01000126.1 GCF_001723295.1 Methyloceanibacter marginalis | reverse complement strand
GGCGAAATAGTCGAGGAAGAACAGGGGCTCGGCGCTTGGACGATCAGTCGTTGACGTTCATGGCCACGAGATCGATGCCAATCCCCTCATGCAACCCGGTCTCGATGGCGAGCTTGAGCTTGGTGCCGACACCGTCTGTGGCGGCCACGAGCAGCGGGTCCTGGAAGCCGCAGGCCTTAGGTCGAACAAGCCGCCGAAGCCTCCGATGCCGCCCAGCACGCCCGCACGCATGGTTTTGGCGGCCAACGGTCCGATCGCCTTCACCAGCGCGTTGCCGGCATCGATGTCGACGCCGGCGTCGCGATAGGTCAAAGGTTGGCGTCTTTCGCCGCGTCTTGCGTTTCTGGAGCTTGGGATTTGGGGGGCACCGGGCCACTCGGGGTGCAAGTTCGAAAGATTTGGCATAACAATCGTGCCGGGCGAGGGCCGTCAAGGCGGAAAGGTCCCGAGCCCGCCATATTCCAAGGGTTTAGGAGGAAACGCCCCCCGGTTAGGGCGCGGGACTGATGATGGCGGCAAAGTTAGACATGCGTTTCAGGCGCTTGGCACCGTTTACTGTGAAGTTGAGTCTCTTTGCGCTGCTCGGCGTGGCGGCGCTGGGGCAGACCACAAACGAAGCGGCCGCGGGCAGCCTGTACGATGTCGCCAAGATCTCGGTGGATACCACCGCCAAGAACGCGGTGGCGGCGCGGACCAACGGCATGGCCCAGGCTGAGATGCAGGCCATGAAGGTCCTGATCGGCCGGCTGGTGCCCTTGAGCGTCCAGCCGCAACTGCCGGAATTCTCCCGGGAGGAGGTCCAAGAGCTGGTCACGGGCGTGGCCGTGCGTAAAGAGCAGACCTCGACCACGCGCTATATCGGCCTGCTCGATGTGCGCTTCAATCCATACTCGGTGCGGCAATTCTTTGCCGATTACGCCATTCCCATGCGCGAGGACCAGGCACCGTCCATCTCCATCCTGCCGGTGATGTTATCCGGCGATAGAGTGACGGATGGCGCCGCCGATGGCTGGGGAAAAGCCTGGGAGAGCCTGGATCTCGCCAACAGCATTACGCCTGCGACGCTCGTTCGCCCGCGCGCCGATCTCGACGCAAGCACCGTCAAGGCGGCCCTGTCCGGCGATCCGGACGCCTATGCCGCGCTCCGCAGTGCATACGGCTATGGCGGCCTCGTGATCGCCGTGGGCGAGAAGACGGACGGCAATCTCAGAGTGCGGCTCGCCGGCGAGGACGCCGTCGGTGCTGTCGCCTTCGACGAGACCTATCCCGCAAGCAAGACGGGGCTGCCGCAAGCGCCGCCTTTGCGGCCTTGGAAAGCCGTTGGAAGACGACGCAGGAGGGCGGTGCGCTGCCACCTTCGGGGGAGGCCGCCTATCGGGAGGGATCGCCGCCTATGGTTGCTGATCCGGACCCGCGATCGCCCCAAGAGGTGCCGCGTAATGTTGTCGCCTTGGTTGAATTCTCGGGGCTAAGGGATTGGCAGGAGATTCGATCCCGCCTGACCCAGATCGCCGGCCTCAACACACTGGAGGTCAATTCCATGTCGGCCCGCGCCGCCGCGGTGACGTTTGATTTCGCAGGCTCCCTCGATAGCCTTCAGGCCGCGCTCGGGCAGAACGGATTTGCGCTGGATGAGAGGAATGGCACGCTTGTGCTGCGCTCCCAATAGGCCGGACGCACGCCGGACCTGGCCGTTTCGCGCGCGGACTCTGCTATGGTTCACGAAAAGCCCGGTTCGCGCCGGGCCTTGGGAGAAGCGCCGGTGAACATCCCAAACACGCTCACGCTCGCGCGGATCATCGCCGTGCCGCTCTTGGTGTGGCTGATCATCGATCAAGAGATGTTTGCGGCGTTCATGGTGTTCGTGCTCGCCGGGCTGTCGGACGCGGCGGACGGCTACCTCGCCAAGCGCTATGGGTGGAACACGGAGCTTGGCGCCTATCTCGACCCCATCGCCGACAAGGCCTTGCTCGTCACCATCTATGTGACCCTGGGACTCGCCGGACACCTGCCGGTGTGGCTGGTCATCGCCGTGGTGAGCCGCGACATTCTCATTGTGGGCGCGGTGCTCCTCGCCTGGATGATGTCGCGACCGATCAACGTGAAGCCGCTGCTTATCAGCAAGGCGAATACGTGTTCGCAGATCGCGCTGGCCGGCGTGGTCCTGGCCGAGCTTGGGCTCGGTCTCGGCCTCGACACTCTCGTCTGGGTTCTGATCTGGGTGACGGGGACCCTCACCATCCTGTCGGCCTTCGCGTATTTCTGGGCGTGGCTCCGGCACATGGCGCGCTACGAGCCGGCTCCCGCCCCGCGGCCGAACCGCCGTAAGGCGCGCGGGGCCGACGCGCCGCGCTCAGGGGTCAGGGCGTCGTGAGCGTCGACCAGCTCACCTTCGACTTGCCGCATCGGGCCGCCCTCGGCGCGGAAGATTTCCTCGTCAGCGATTGCAATGTCGCCGTGGTGAAGCTGGTCGATGCCTGGCCCGATTGGCAGGCCCCGGTGCAACTTCTGATCGGGCGCCCGCGAGCGGCAAGACCCATCTCGTGCGCGTGTGCAGGGCGCTCGGGCGCCGTGGCGCTCGATCCGGCCCATCTCGGGATCGCCTTGCTGGACAGGCTGGTCTCGGGCTCCTCGATCGTGGTGGAGGACGCCGACCGTGCGGGCTATGACGAGAAGACGCTGTTCCATCTGCTAAACCTGGCGCGCGAGAAACGCCTCTTCGTGCTCCTCACCGCCCGCGTCAGCCCGAACCGCTGGGACACCAGCCTGGCGGACCTGACCTCTCGGTTGAGCGCGGTGCCGGTGACGGAGATCGGCACCCCGGACGAGGCTCTGTTGCGCACGGTGATGCTGAAACAGTTCGCCGACCGGCAACTCGATATCGATCCGAAGGTGCTCGCGTTCCTGGCGCTGCGCATCGATCGCTCGCTGGAGGCGGCGGCGGCGGCCGTGGAGGCCGTGGACCGGGCCGCGCTCCGTTCGGGCCGCAAGATCAGCCGTCAGCTCGTGGCCGAGGCGCTCCAGGGCACAGCCTCGGCGGAATAGCGCCCCGGAATTGGCGTTTTCCGTAACGCTAGTGATACATTTAGGGGGGTAACATGACAGCCCCGTCAGACGGTTTGCAGAGCGCGCAAAGCGCCGAGTTTCATGAGGTTATCGATGAATGTGCCGGAAAAGGTCGAGCCGGATAGCGCGGCCGCACGCATCTCGGCGTTTGGCCCCAGCCGATATTTCAACCGCGAGCTTTCCTGGCTCAACTTCAACAAGCGGGTGATGGAAGAGGCCGAGAACGAGCGCCATCCCCTGTTGGAGCGCCTACGTTTTCTCTCCATTTCGGCGACCAACCTCGATGAATTCTACATGGTGCGCGTGGCGGGCCTGCGCGCCCAGGTCGTCGCCGGCATTGAGACGCCGAGTCAGGACGGTCTGACGCCGTCCGAGCAACTCGACCGCATCAACCAATCGGTGGCGGACCTGACCGCCCAGCAGCAAGAGGCCTGGGTCACGCTCGAGGCGCTTCTCGGCGAGGCGGGCCTCCACCTGCTCATCGCCGACCAGCTTTCCGACGAAGAGCGTAACTGGCTCGAGGATCACTTCCTCAATCACATCTTCCCGGTGTTGACGCCGATCGCCGTCGATCCGGCGCACCCGTTTCCGTTCATTCCGAATTTCGGCTTTACCCTTGGTCTCGAGCTGGTGCGCGAAGGCTCGTTCCGCACCATGCATGCGCTTTTGCCGATCCCGCCGCAGCTCGACCGCTTCATCCGGCTGCCGAGCCAGGAAGGGGCGAAGGACGACATCCGCTTCATTCGATTGGAGACCGTGGTCGGCATCTTCGTGGCGCGGCTGTTCCCCGGCTATCGGGTGAGAAGCCAGGGCGCCTTTCGGGTGGTGCGCGACAGCGATATCGAGGTCCAGGAAGAGGCCGAAGATCTGGTGCGCGTGTTCGAATCGGCGCTCAAGCGCCGCAAGCGCGGCTCGGTCATTCGCTTGGAGATGGAAGCCACGATGCCGTCGCGGCTCCAGCGCTTCGTCATGCAGGAGCTGAAAGTCTCCGAACGCGAGAGCTTCGTGCAAAAGGGGCAGATCGGCCTTGCCGATATCAATCAGCTCATCGTGTCCGACCGGCCTGACCTCAAGTTCCAGCCTTTTGTCAGCCGCTTCCCCGAGCGCATCCGCGAGCATCAGGGCGATTGCTTCGCGGCCATCGCCAAGAAGGACATCGTCGTCCACCATCCCTATGAGTCCTTCGACGTCGTGCTTCAATTCCTGAAGCAGGCCGCCGCCGATCCGGACGTGGTGGCGATCAAGTGGACGCTCTACCGGACGGGCAAGACCTCGCCGATCATCGAGGCGTTGAAGGACGCGGCCGAGGCCGGCAAGTCGGTGACCGCCGTGGTCGAGTTGAAGGCGCGTTTCGACGAAGAAGCCAACATCAAATGGGCGCGCGATCTGGAAAGCGCGGGCGTGCAGGTGGTCTACGGCTTCCTCGAGCTCAAGACACACGCAAAGCTCAGTCTGATCGTGCGACGCGAGCGCGGCGCGCTTGCCACCTATTGCCACGTTGGCACGGGCAACTATCACTCGGTGACGGCGAAGATCTATACGGATCTGTCGTTCTTCACCGGAGACCGCTCCATCGGCAACGACCTGTCGCGCATCTTCAACTACGTGACGGGCTACGCGGAGCCGGCGGAGCTGGAGGCCATGGCCGTGTCGCCCGGGGGCATCCGGGCGCGCATCCTCGATCACATTCGCGAGGAGATGTACCACGCCAAGGCCGGACGCCCCGCTGCCATCTGGATGAAGATGAACTCGCTCGTGGACGCCGAGATCATCGATGCGCTCTACGAGGCGAGCCAGGCAGGGGTGGAGATCGACCTTGTGGTGCGCGGAATATGTTGCCTGCGCCCGGGCGTGCCGGGACTCTCGGAGAACATCCACGTGAAGAGCATTGTCGGCCGCTTCCTGGACACTTCGCGTATCTACTGCTTCGGCGCCGGCAACGGACTTCCGCATCGCAAGGCGGTGGTCTATATCAGTTCCGCCGACATGATGCCGCGCAACCTGGACCGCCGGGTGGAGGCGATGACACCCATCAAGAATCCCACGGTGCACGAGCAGATCCTCGACCAGATCATGGTGGCGAATCTCAAAGACAATCTTCAAAGCTGGCGGGTCCTTCCCGATGGAAGCTCGACCCGCATCCCGGTCGACGAAGGGCACGAGCCCTTCAGCGCCCAGAACTACTTCATGACCAATCCGAGCCTGTCCGGCCGCGGCACGTCGCTGACCGAAAGCATGCCGCCGCGCTTTACGCGCCTGGTCGAGAGCGTCTAGGCTCTCCGTATGGCTTTGCGCTACGATCGAGCCCCCGTTGCCGTTGTCGACATCGGTTCGAACTCGGTGCGGCTCATCGTCTATGATGACGCCACGCGAGCGCCTGCCCCCGTCTATAACGAAAAAGTCCTCTGCGGATTGGGGCGCTCTATTGCTACCACCGGCAAGCTCGAGGCCTCCGGCGTATCGCGCGCATTGCGGGCGCTCAGGCGGTTCCGCGCGCTGATCGAGCAGCTCCATGTCGACCGCATCGAGGTGATCGCCACGGCTGCGGCGCGCGAGGCGGAGAACGGCCCCGATTTCATCGCCCAGGCCGAACAAGTGCTCGGGCGCCAAGTCAAGGTGTTGTCCGGCAATATGGAAGCCGAGCTTGCCGCCCTCGGCGTCGTTTCCGGCATTTACGCCGCGGACGGGTTTGCCGGCGACCTCGGCGGCGGCAGCCTCGAGCTGATCGACGTGCGCGGGGGGCGGCTTTCCGACGCCCTGACCATGCCGCTGGGGGGCTTGCGGCTCATCGATGCCTCCGGCGGCAGCTTGAAGAAAGCGCGCGAGATCGTGGATGCAGAATTCTCCAAGGTGGACTGGCTGGAGAAGGGCAGAGGCCGCGATTTCTACGCCATCGGCGGCACCTGGCGGGCACTTGCGCGGCTGCATATGACCCAGACCAACTACCCCTTGAGTGTGATGCACAACTACCGGATCGAGGCGGACGAGGCGCTGAAATTCGCCGCGCTGATCGATCATCAGTCGCAAAGCTCGCTGGCCGGCATTCGCGATCTCTCCAGCGCCCGGCGCGAGACTGTGCCCTACGGTGCGCTCGTGCTGGAGCGGCTCATCAAGCAGATGAAACCGCGGTCCATCGTCACTTCCGTGCTCGGGATACGCGAGGGGCTCCTGTACAGCCTGCTGAGCGAGGAAGAACGCGCCAAGGACCCGCTGCTCGAGGCTTGCGTCCATCTGGCGGAACAGCGCTCCCGCTCCATCGAGAATTCCTACGAGCTTTGCGATTGGACGGACGCACTGTTCCGCGTGCCGGGGCCGGTGGAAACACCGGAACAGACGCGGCTGCGGCACGCCGCCTGCCTCCTGTCGGATATCGGCTGGCGAGCGCATCCGGACTATCGCGGGGCCCAGAGCCTCAACCTCGTCGCCCATGGCGACTTCGTCGGGGTAGACCATCCGGGCCGCGCCTTCTTGGCGCTCACCGCCTATTACCGCAACGAGGGCCTGGTGAAGGACGACCTCAGTCAGCGGCTCATCGAGCTCGTCGACAAGGAGACGCTGAAGCGGGCGCGCATTCTGGGGGCCGCTTTCCGGGCCGCTCATATGGTCGCCGCCGCCATGCCGGGCGTTCTGCCCCACACGCCGCTCAGCTATGAGGGCAATCGCCTCATCTGGCAGCTGCCGGAGCCCTACGCCAATCTCGAAGGCGAGCGGGTGGAACGGCGCTTCAAATCGCTGGCGAACCTGCTGGAGCGCGAGCCCGAGATCAGGGTCGGGACGCCTTTCCAACTCGCCGCCGGTTAGGATCCCGGCTGCCCGTCCGCTTCCTGGAGGCGCTCGAAGGCTTCCGCGGCGCGCCTGCTGTATGATTTCGGCCAATCCCGGAAGTAATTCAGCGACGTTCCCGAGGCAAAACAGTAGACCTTGCCGGTATCGGGATCCGCCCAGTTGATCGAGCAGTCGGCCTTGATCAGAGCTCCGGAAATCAGCCCGATCGGGTCGTAATTGCTGAACTCGCCTTTGAGATCCGTAGGGGCGTAGGACTTCCAAATGCCGAGGTCAGTGGCATTCGGCCGGTCCCGCATGGCGGAATCGGCGGAATCCGCGGTCGCCAACGAGGTGAGGCCGAGAACGGCGCCCGTCAGACAAACCGCGAAGCTCTGGGCAAAGCGTTGCATCTTAGATCATCTTCTTCTACTTCGAACTTGGTCGGGGGCCAGAGTGGGCGTCCGAGACTCAAATGTCCAACTTGCGTGGCGCGTTTACCGTTCCCAAATGACAACACGACTTGAGGGATTCTAGTCCTCGCCGGTTCAAGGTCTTAGGCCGTTCATTCTGGGTCTCACTACATTCAAGATTGGTCGATGGCAGAAGATCTTTACTCCGTACTTGGCGTTCCGAAGACCGCGAGCGCCGGCGATATCACCAAGGCGTACCGTAAGCTCGCCAAGAAGCTGCACCCGGATCTCAATCCCGGGGACGCGGTGGCCGAGGACAAGTTCAAGCAGATTTCCCACGCCTACTCGATCCTCAAGGACCCGGAGCAGCGCGGAAAATACGACCGCGGCGAGATCGATGCGAGCGGGCAGGAGCGGCCGCAGCAGCAATATTACCGCGAATATGCCGGCGGGCCGGAGGGCGCCCGCTATCACTCTTCGGCGGGTTTCGAGGATATCGGCGCCTTCAGCGATCTGTTCGGCGACATGTTCGGCGGGGCTGCGGGCATGCGCGGAGGCAGACGCAGCGGGGGTCAATTCTCGATGCGCGGACAGGACGCGCAATATCACCTCGATATCAGCTTTCTCGATGCGGTGAACGGCACCAAGCAGCGCATTACGCTGCCCGACGGGGGCACGCTCGACGTGACCATCCCCGCCGGCGTGAGCGAAGGCCAGGTCCTGCGGCTCAAAGGCAAAGGCATGCCGGGCCTGGGCGAGGGGCCTCCGGGAGACGCGCTGGTCGAAGTCGGCGTGAAACCGCATCCTGTGTTCAGGCGCGAGGGCAACGACATTGTCGTCGATCTGCCCATCAGCTTCGACGAGGCGGTGCTCGGGGCAAGGTCGAGGTGCCGACGATCGGCGGGCGCGTGGCGGCGACCGTGCCGGCGGGGTCCAACACCGGGCAGACGCTGCGGCTTAAGGGCCCGGGGCGTGAAGGGCAAGGGCGATCAGCTGGTGAAGCTCACGGTGATGATGCCCGAGACCGTCGATGACGACCTCAAGAGCTTCGCGGAGGAATGGCGCAAGACTCACGCCTACGATCCGCGCGGCAAATTGAAGGAGCGTGCGTGATGCCGAGCGAGCAGGATGTCATTGCCCGCGTCCAGAGCCTCACGGTGACGCGGCTCAGGGTCTGGGTGAGCCGGGGGCTCATCAAGCCGGAGGACGACGCGGAGCGGAGCTATTCCGAAGCCGACATCGCCCGGGCGGCGCTGATCTGCAATCTGGAGGACGAGCTCGGTTTCGACGAGGAAGACGTGCCCGTGCTGCTGTCGCTCATCGATCAGATCCACGGACTGCGCTCGGAGTTGCGCGGTCTTCTTGAGGCGATGGAGGACCTGCCGCCGGATGTGCGGACCACCGTCCGCATGCGTATCGAACAGCGGCGGCGCGGCTGAGCCATGCGTGCGGGAACGGTCGTCTTCTATTTGCTGCTGGTCATCCTGCTGACGATGGCCAGCGTGCAATACGGGCTCGGGCGGCTGCCGGGCGATATCGTCGTCGATCTCGGCGACTTCTATTTCTATCTGCCGTTCACCACCGCGATTATCGTCGCCGTGCTGCTAGGCGTTGTCTTCTGGCTCTTCCGCCGCTGAGCCCTCCGGCGCCAGCACCGTCACCGCACCTTCTTTGACAGCGAGTGCCAGCTCTCCGCGCTTAAGAGCGAGCGCGTCTTCGCCGAACAGCTTGCGGCGCCAGCCTCTGAGCGCCGCCGCGTCCGCATCATCGGATCGGGCGATCTCCTCCAAGTCGTCGGAGGTGGCGATCAGCTTCGGCGCCACGCCGTGGCGTCCGGCGGTCGCCTTCAACAACACGCGCAGGAGATCGACCACCGCTTGGGCTTCCGGCGGCATCGGCTCCCCCCGCTGAAGCGGCGGCACGGTTGCCGGGTCGCGCTCACGGCCGCGTTGTACCGCCTCAAGCACGGCGCGGCCGCGCTGGGACCGGGCGAAGCCATTATGTAAGGACCGCAGCGAGCCGAGGTCCTCGACCGAGCGTGGTGCCTGCCCGGCGATATCGTAGAGCGCTTCGTCTTTCAGCACCCGCGACCGGGGAATGTCTTGAGTCTGCGCCTCGCGCTCGCGCCAAGCGGCGAGCTCCATGAGGATGGCCAGCGCCTTCGGCGTTTTGATGCGCATCTTGAGCCGCCGCCACGCGTGTTCCGGATGCAGCTCGTAGGTCGCGGGATCGGTCAGCACCGCCATCTCTTCGTTGAGCCAGCTTGCGCGCTCGGACTGGTCGAGCTGGGCACGAAGCTTGGGGTAGAGATCGCGCAGATAAGTCACGTCGCCCAGCGCGTAGGTGAGTTGCCGCTCCGATAGAGGCCTGCGGCTCCAGTCGGTGAACCGTGAACTCTTGTCGAGATTGCGTCCGAGCAGCCGCTTCACCAGCATGGAGTAGCTGACGGCCTCGCCGAAGCCGCAGACCATGGCGGCGACTTGGGTGTCGAAGATCGGATGCGGGATCACGCCCGCCAGATGATGCACGATCTCGACGTCCTGGCGCGCGGAGTGAAAGACCTTGAGCACCGTCTCGTCGACCATGAGGTCGAAGAGGGGCTTGAGGTCGATATCCGGCGCCATGCTGTCGATCAGGACCTCGGTCTCGCCGCCGGCGATCTGAACCAGGCACAGGCGCGGCCAGAAGGTCTGCTCGCGCATGAACTCGGTATCGACGGCGATGAAGGGGGCGGTGGCGAGTTTGGCGCAGGCCGCCGCTAGGTCCTCGGTACGAGTAATCAGTTCCATGGTGGGCCGGATATAGCCCAACGTCTGGCACGCGGCCAAGAGCGCGAACGTCGCAAAATCAATCTATGCCGGGAAAAATTAAGGCGGCCAGCGGCGCTGCTGCGGCCCAGGCGGGCCTAGGAAAGCCTGCGGTGGCGCGGCAGACGGAGCCGCACAGGCTCGAGGAGGCCGGGGTTGTGGCCGAATTGACCGTCTCTCTCGTACGCGGAACTTTGCGGCATGTTCATACTCAGCGGAGCGCGGAGGTGACGACCGGGTCCGCCTGAATCAGCTTGGCATGAATGACAGTAGAGGCATCGGTATTTGCCGGGTCATGGATCGCAGACGAGATCAGCGAGAAGAACGTGACAAGCAGAGCAACAGTCCACGCCTCGATGGGAATCCGCGTCTTGACGGGAATCTTCGTCATTTCAAGTCTCCCTCAGTTTGTGTGCCCAATCTGCCCGACTTAACGTGGAAGCCCCGAGGCCGGTTCCTAACAAGGTCTTGAAATTTTGGATTCAGAGCCCACGGCAGCATTATTTTCTTATTTTTCAAGGAGCTGCTTATTTACGATGCGCTAACCGTAACTTATTTGGGCTGGATGCTGGGGTCGCCGCCGGGCGTCCGGGCGGCGGAATCACCGGTGTGGTCCCGGGAAGTGGCTCCGGGGCAGGGGCATGGATCTCTTCATCGCCCACAGGCGGCGGATCGATGACGCCTTTGTTCTCATCGAGCTGCTCGCTCAGGGTTTGGTCCTCATCGATCCCTGGAACCGGCTCGCTGGGGTCTTCTGCCAGAGCAGGGAGAGGAATCGCGAGCGCCGCCGCCGCAAGCAGGGCGCGGCCTTTACGGGCTATTTTCATGGCGGGCTTCATGTCTCAAAGCTCCTTATTGCGCGTTGTCGAGAGAAAAACCCGTGAGTGAGCAGTAACGTTCCGCGGCAGGCGCGGCCAGCCGCCCGCGCGTCTTGACAAGGGTGCGCTTCCCGTGCGGTGTTCCGCGGCATCTAGACCCCCGCCACTCCCGCCAGAGCCGTTTTTCAAAGCCATGCACGCTTATCGCACCCATACTTGCGGCGCGGCTCCGCAGCGACGACGTGGGCCAGACCGTCCGCCTTTCGGGCTGGGTGCACCGCATCCGCGACCATGGCGGGCTGCTGTTCGTCGACCTGCGCGACCATTACGGCGTCACCCAGATCGTCGCCGATCCGGATTCTCCGGTGTTTGCCGCGGCGGAAAAGCTGAAGCCTGAGTGGGTTGTGCGCGTCGACGGCGAGGTCGTGGCGCGCACGGAAGACACGATCAACCCGAACCTGCCGACCGG
>NZ_LPWD01000125.1 GCF_001723295.1 Methyloceanibacter marginalis | reverse complement strand
CCGCCGCCGAGGCCCGCGTGGAGCTGGTCGAGCAGCCGCTGCCGGCCGGAAACGACGCCATGCTCGGAGCCATCGCGCGGCCCGTGCCCGTCTGCGCCGATGAATCCGTGCATGACCGCGCCTCCCTCGAAGCGCTTGCGGGCCGCTACGACGCGGTCAACATCAAGCTCGACAAGACGGGCGGGCTCACCGAGGCGCTCGCCGCGGTGCAAGAGGCCCGGGCGCTCGGCCTCAAGGTGATGATCGGCAGCATGGTCGCCACCTCGCTGTCCATGGCGCCTGCGCTCCTTCTCGCCCAGGACGCCGACTGGGTGGATCTCGACGGCCCGCTCCTGCTCGACCGCGACCGCGAAAATGGGCTCGCTTACGAGGCGGGCATGGTCTTTCCGCCCTCGCCCGCGCTGTGGGGCTGAGCCTCGGCCACCACGAGCCCGCCCCGCCAGCGCCGGCGCAGGCTGAACGCCGCGCCCGTTCCAAGGGCCGCCAGCAGCGCCATGATCGCGTAGGCCTCGCCCCCCAGCAGGCGATAGAGCGGCCCGCAGGCAAGAGTCACCGTGCCGAGGACGATGCCCGCCACCACGGCGGCGTAGAGGCCTTGGGCTGTGGCGGCGCGGTCCTCCGGCACGGCGTGGGTCAGAAAATGGATGGCGGCGAGGTGCGCGGCGCCGAAACTCAAGGCATGCAAGGTCTGGAGCAGACCCGTCGCCCAAAGCGGCGGGTCGACAGCCATGAACGTCCAGCGCAGCGCGGTGGCGAGCCCGGCGAGCACCAGGAGCCGTGTGCTGCCCGCATACGCCATCACCCGCCCCGACATGGCGAACAGCGCCACCTCGGCGGCAACGCCGATCGACCAGAGCGCACCGATGGTGCCGCCGGAGAAACCTTGCGCCTGCCAATGGAGCGAGCCGAAGGCGTAGAGCAGTGCGTGGCTTCCCTGGATCAGGCTGGCGGCGAGCAGGAACAGAAGAAAGAGCGGGGCATGGGTGAGCGCGAAGCCGTCCCTCAGGCTCAAGCGCCGCACCGCCGCGGTGTTGAGCTCACCCCTGCCCCCAAGGTCGCGCGGCACGAGATAGGAGCCCACCACCATGAGCGACGTCGCGATCATCAGCATGGGCAGCACCGCGCCCGGCCTCGACAACTGGATGACGAAGCCGGCCCCGAGGCTCGCGGCGATGAAGGTCACAGAGCCCCAGAGACGCACCCGGCCGTAGTCGAGTCCTTTCTTGCGGATGCCGCTGATCGCCACCGTCTCGATCAAGGGCATGATCGTGGTCCAGTTGATGGCGAGCAGAACGGCGGCAAGGAGCATCTGCCAGAAGCCGGCGGACAGCCATAGCAGCACGAAGGAGGCGAGCGAGCCCCAGGCCAGCGCGATGAGGATCAGACGCCGGCTGCCGAGCCGGTCGGCGGCGAAGCTGATGGCCGGCGTGAAGACGATGCGCACATAAAGCGGCGTCGCCAGCAGGATGGCGATTCTGGTCGCGTCGAGCGCGCGCCATTTCAGCCAGACCGGCAGGTAGGGCAGATAGCAGCCGACCACCAGGAACAGCGCGGCATAGAGAAAGCCGAGGCGCCAGGCGAGGGACGGCCCCGTTTCGGCTGTTGAGGCCCGGCTTACCATGGTCGTTAACGAATCCCCTGCCCTGCGGCTGCTACGTTCGGGCCTTACGCCGAATCAGATAGCTTCGCCATCACCATGCCGGAACGTGCGCCACGCGGCGCCCAGACATTGCAGCAAAGCGCGCCGCCGCCCCAACAGGGGTTGGCGCACGACTATGCCGCCATCGAGGCGACCTTGCGCGATTCTCCGCTCGGCCGCTGGTTCCTCGCCGAATACGCGCGCCGCAACCGGACGCCCGAGACGCAATTGCTGCTCGACGCCATCGCCAGGCTCGAGGCGGCGGTGCTCAAGCCGCAACGGCAAAGCGGCTTCTCCGGCATTCTCGCCGAGCTCGCG
>NZ_LPWD01000124.1 GCF_001723295.1 Methyloceanibacter marginalis | reverse complement strand
CCGATCCAATTCAGCCCGTCCTGCTTTTGGGGATGCACGCCGAGATGGGCCATGCGATCCGCTTGGGCGCGCGGTTTCACATGCGCCGCGTCACGCGATCGAGCTTGCGGCCAAGCTTCTCCTCGACCGCGGCGAGGAACGTGTCGAAGCCCCACGCGTCGAGTACGTATTTGAGGCGCGCCTTGTTGCGATTGGTGCGGTCGCCGCTATCCACGAACACGCGCACGATGGCATCGGCGACTTTCGTGGCGTCGGCCGGCGGCAGCACCACGCCGGTGTCGCGGGCGAGGTCGCGATGGCCTGTGATGCCGCCAAGCACGAGGCGGAAATAGAGGCCCGCCGGCACGACCGCCCCCTCGGCCACCTCAACCGCGGAGAAGCCGATATCGTTGGTCTCTTCCAGTGCCGCGACCTGCCCCGCGCCGTCGAAGGCGACATTGAACTTGCGCGGCAGACCCGTGAGCGAGCGATCGTTCAGCACATGGAAATGCCAGCTCCGCGCGTAAGGCCGCGTATCCAGCAGCTCTTGGGGGTCGATGCCCGCGGTCGGCGTGCCGGTGACGTTGCGGATATTGTCCGCGCCCGAGCCGCGCGACGTGAGCCCGAGATCCTGGATGCCCTCGATGACGTTGATCGCATTGGCGGCGGCGATCTCGCGGATCTGCAGATTGGCGCGCGTGGTCACATGGGCATAGCCGCCGCCGAAGTCTTCCGCGATTCGCGCCACGCCTTCGAACTGTGCCGCGCTCAGGATCCCGTTCGGGATGCGCAAGCGGCACATATAAGAGTCCTGGTTGGGCGCCACATAGAACAGGCCGTAATAGCGCCAGCGGAAATTATCCGGCGGCTTCGGAAACTCGTTCTTCGCGGCCTGTTCGTTGAGACGGCTATAGGCATCGAAGGGGTGCTCTTCCCGCTTCCACTTCTCCGGGTCCACGAGCTTCTTGCCTGACGCCTCGGTCTTGGTCTGGGCCTTAAGATGCGCCGCGTCCGGGCCCACCGGCTCGCCCGCGCCGCCCCCCTCACCCAACGGCTTCAAGCCTTGTGCCGCACGCTTTGCCTGAACGCCGGAGATCAGGCCTTCGAGATAGCTCTTCTGCTCGCCGGAGAACTTCGCGTCCGGCTTTTCCTTGGCGTCGGCGGCGGTCATGCGGCCTCCGCTTGCGGCATGGCCGGCGCGTCCTCCCCGCATCCGCAGAACGCGCGGCCGAAGACCAGCGCATCGCGCATGACAGCGATCGATGTGCCGGAACGAATGAGGTCGAGATACCAAAGAGAGTCCGCCGTATCGCCGAGCAGCACCGCGCCGGCAAGCCGCGTCTCCCTCACGATAAGCTTGCGATAGATGCCCTGCTCCGGATCGGTGAACAGAATGGGTTCAGTACCGGGTTCCCAGAAGTCGCCGGCGGAGAACACATCGACACCGGACACTTTGAGATTGGTGGCAAGCAGCGACCCTTCGTAGGCCGCGGCCGCGCCGGCGAGATGCAGCGCGAGGACCCGCGCCTGCTCATAGGCCGGTTCGACCAGGCCGTAACAAAGACCGCGATGCTCGGCGCACTCCCCTAGCGCGTAGATGCCGGGCGCGCTGGTCTGCATCTGATCGTCGACCACAATGCCACGCTTGACGTCGAGCTCTGCCATCCGGGCAAGCTCGGCGCGGGGGCGAATGCCAGCGGCCATGACGATCAGGTCGGCCGGCAGAACGCGGCCGTCGGAAAGGCGAAGCCCCTCCACCTTGTCTTGGCCCTCGATGGCCGCGCTTTCCGCCTCCAGCAGAACCTCGATGCCGCGCGCTTCGAGCGCGGCTTTCAGCATCGCGCCGCCACGCGCATCGAGCTGCCGCTCCATAAGCCGGTCAATGAGGTGCACCACGGTCACCTGGGCACCGGCTTTCGCCAGGCCATAGGCTGCCTCGAGGCCAAGCAAGCCGCCGCCGATGACCACGGCGCGTTTTTTTGGGGCCGCCCCGCGCATGATGTCTCCCACATCCTGCAAGTCGCGGAAGGTCAGAACGCCGCAAAGCTCGACACCTGGAAGCGGCAAGCGGATGGGTTCGGAGCCTGTCGCCAGCACAAGCTTCGAGAAGTCGAGACAACCGCCCCCTTCGAGATGCACCTGACGCGCACGCGCATCGACACGGGTGGCGCGGCGCCCATAGACGAGCGTGACGCCTTTTGACTCCCACCAGCCGCGGGACTTGAGCTCGATATCCTGTTCGGCCACCTCACCGGCGAGCAGGGAGGACAGCAGCACGCGATTATAGGCGAGCGCCGGCTCCTCCCCGATCACCGCAATGGCGTACCGCCCCGGCGCACGCTTCGTCAGCTCGTCGACGAACCGCGCGGTTGCCATGCCATTTCCGACGATGACGAGTGGCTCGCTCATGCGGCGGCCTCGAGCGCTTTGCCGTGCCCCGCTTTGGCTGTCTCCGTCTTGCCGACCGCACCGTGCTCGAACTCGTCGAGGAAGCCGAGGATTGCCTCGCGATATTCATAATAGCGGGGATGGTCGAGCAACGCCTGGCGCGTGCGCGGCCGCGGTATGTCGATCTCCACGATGCGGCCGACCCTCGCGTTAGGCCCGTTCGTCATCATCACCACCCGATCGGCGAGCAGAATCGCTTCGTCCACGTCGTGCGTGACACAGACCGCGGTGACCTCCGTGCGGGTCCACACTTCCATCAGGACTTCCTGCAGCGCCCACCGCGTCAGGCTGTCCAGCATGCCGAACGGCTCATCGAGCAGCAGCAATTTCGGAGAGAGTGCCGAGGCGCGCGCCAAGCCAACGCGCTGCTTCATGCCGTTCGACAGCTCGGCCGCGTATTTTTTCACAGCATCGCCGAGACCGACGCGGTTCAGATAATAGTGCACCACGTCTTGGCGTTCGGCGCGGCTGGCATCCGGATAGACGCGGTCGACACCAAGGGCCACGTTCTGCTCGGCGGTAAGCCACGGCACGAGCGACGGCGCCTGGAATACAACGGCGCGGTCGGGGCCGGCCTCATGCACCTGGCGATTGTCGAGGATGACGGCACCCAGACTCACATCCTGGAGTCCGGCGGCCATCGACAGCACCGTGGACTTTCCGCAGCCGGAGTGACCGATCAGCGAGACGAACTCGCCTTTCTTCATTTTGAGGTCGAAGCCGTCGACCACGGTCAGCGGACCGTTCGGCGTGGGATACGTCTTGGAGATCAGGCTGAAGTCGAGATAGCGGTCCTCGCGCTTCGTATCCGCAGCGGCCTTTACGTAGGCCGCCGGCAACGCCTCGTCTGCCTGTGCTTGCTTGGCGAAGAACGGCACCACATTCGGCAGAATGAGGCCACCGTCACCCGCGCTTTGCGCATCTCACCCGCTTCCATCAGATATTTCGTGATGTCACCGCGCAGGCGGTGATAGGTCTCGTCGTGATTGAGCGCGACGCGATTGCGCGGACGCGGCAGCGCCACGCGATAGTCGGGGCCAAGCGTGCCGTCGGGATTGAGCGGCACGATGCGATCGGCGAGGAAGATCGCCTCATCCACGTCGTTGGTGATCAGCACCATCGTGGCGTCGGTCTCGGCGCGGATCTCGGCAAACTCGTCCTGGAGCTTGGCGCGGGTCAGTGCGTCGAGGGCCGAAAGCGGCTCGTCGAGCAACAGCACCTCGGGCTGCATGGCGAGTGCGCGCGCCACCGACACGCGCTGCCGCATGCCGCCGGAGAGCTCGGCCGGACGACGGTCCCGCGCATGGGTGAGGCCGACCATGCCCATATACTTCTCGGTGAGTGCCTTGCGCTCGGCGCGCGACGCCTTGGCGTGAACGGCGCCTACAGCCAGCCCGATATTGTCCTCGACGGTGAGCCACGGCATCAGAGCGTAGCTCTGAAAGGCAACACCGCGCTCCGGCCCCGGACCCGTCACCGGTGCGTCCTTGAAAAAGACCTCGCCTTTGTCCGGCGCCTTCAGTCCAGCCAACAGCGAGATCAGCGTGGTCTTGCCGGTACCCGAAAATCCGAGCACGGCGAGTAGCTCGCCATCTTCCACGCGTAGATCGATGCCCTTCAGCACCTCGGTGCGGCTTTGAGCCGAGCCGTAGCCCGCGTGCACATTCTTGAGTTCGAGAATGGACATAGGTGCTTCCTAGCGGCTGGGGCTGTGGGTGACGGCGGTCTCCAACGCGACCATGAGCCGGTCGAGCAGGAAGCCGATGATGCCGATGGTCAGAACCGCAACCATGATGCGGGCGAGCGAGTCCGATGACCCGTTCTGGAACTCATCCCACACGAACTTTCCGAGGCCGGGATTCTGCGCCAGCATCTCCGCGGCGATCAGCACCATCCAGCCGACGCCAAGCGACAGACGAAGCCCCGTGAAGATGTATGGCAGCGCGGAGGGCAGCACGACCTTGAACACTTTCGTGTACCAAGAGAGTTGCAGAACGCGGCCGACATTGACGAGATCGCGGTCGATGGAAGCGACGCCGATAGCCGTGTTGATGAGCGTTGGCCATAGCGAGCACAACGTCACCGTCACCGCCGAGGTGACGAAGCTCTTCGGGAAGCCGGCGTATTCCTCGATATAGACCGCCGACACCACCATGGTGACGATGGGCAGCCAGGCGAGCGGCGAGACCGGCTTGAAGATCTGCACGATGGGATTGAGCGCGGCGTGAACGTGCTCGACAGCCCGCACAGCACGCCGAGCGGAATGGCGATCAGGCTCGCCAGCAGAAAGCCGGTGAACACCGTCAGCAGTGACGTGAAAATCTGATCGATGAAGGTGGGACGGGCGATATAGCTGCGCCACTTCACCTGGGCGTCCGGGTCCGCCGCGACCTTGTCGGCGTTGCGCTTCTCCTGCCGCTCGTAATAAGCGGCTTCCTTGTCGCGCTCCGCCAGATGATCCTGCCACAGCACGCCCGCCTGCTCGGCCACCGCGGCGGGGCCCGGAATGGCGCCGAGCGAGGTCACGACCCGCGGCGCCAGCATCGCCCACAGCGCGAGAAAGACGGCGATGGCGATCAGCGGCACCATCAGGGTGTGCCAGATGGCCTTTGCCTGCTGTTGCGGCCGGTAACCGACCGAAAGCCGCGCGATCGGCACGAGCCAGCCGAACCCTAGCGGTTTCATTGCGCGGTCCAGGCGCTCGAAGGTCGGCGCCAACCGCTCTTTCAGGGGCGGCGGAGGCGGCGCTGCGGCGTGATCCATAATGGTCATATCCAGTCCTTTTTTCGTGACGCGGCTAGCGGACAGGGCGCGCGTCAGCCGCCCACCACCTGATTGCCAGCGACGGTCTGTTCGTCCTTCAAGCCAATGGGAAATTTCGACAGGTACTCGTTCGGTTTCCTGCCGTCGTACTCGATGCCGTCGATGAACTCGGCAGTCGGCGCCTTGAAACCGTCCGTGCCGAAAGGAAAGTCTTCCTTCTTGGCGTAGCCGTCATCGATCAGGGCCTGCGCGGCCTGCATATAAATGTCGGGCCGGTAGACCTCCTTGGCGGTCTCCACGTACCAGTCGTCAGACTTGGCGCTGCCGATCTGCCCCCAGCGGCGCATTTGGGTCAGGTACCAGATGGCGTCGGAGTAATAGGGATAAGTGGCGTAGTGCTTGAAGAAGACGTTGAACTCGGGCGCCGGGCGCTTGTCGCCCTTCTCGTATTCGAAGGAGCCCGTCATCGAGTTGGCGATGACCTCCTCGTCCGCGCCGACATAGGCGGAGTGCGACAGGATCTTGACCGCCTCTTCGCGGTTCGCCGGATCGTCCAGCCACTGACCGGCGCGGATCAGGGCCTTTACCACGGCAAGATGGGTGTTCGGGTTTTCCTCCGCCCATTTGCGCGTGACCCCGAACACCTTCTCCGGATTGTATTTCCAGATGCCGTGATCGGTGATGACAGGAACGCCGATGCCCTTGAACACCGCGGCCTGGTTCCATGGCTCTCCCACGCAATAGCCAAGGATCGTGCCCGCCTCCAAGGTCGAAGGCATTTGCGGCGGCGGCGTCACTGAAAGCAACACATCGGCCTGGATCTGACCGGCGGTGTTCTCGGGCGAGTAAAAGCCGGGGCGCAGCCCGCCGGCCGCGAGCCAGTAGCGCAGCTCGTAATTGTGCGTCGAGACAGGGAACACCATGCCCATGTTGAAGGGCTTGCCTTCGGACCGGTAGCGCTCGACCACAGGCTTCAGCGCGGCCGCCGAGATCGGATGTTTCGGCTTGCCGTCCTCCCCCATCTCCATATGCGCCTTCATCTCCTCGAACACGCCGTTGGAGACGGTGATGGCGTTGCCGTTCAAGTCCATGGAGAAGGCAGTGACGATATCCGCCTTGGTGCCGTAGCCGATGGTGGCGCCGAGCGGCTGGCCCGCCAGCATATGCGCGCCGTCGAGTTCGCCGGTGATGACCCGGTCGAGAAGCACCTTCCAATTGGCCTGGGCCTCGAGCTCGACTTGAACTCCCTCGTCCTCGAAGAAGAACTTCTCTTTGGCGATGCGAGCGGCGCCATATCCGTGAGCTTGATGAAACCGAATTTGAGAACGTCTTTCTCCGGTTCACCGCTCATGGCCGGGCTCGCTGCGAGCCCGAGCACTGTCGACAAGACCGCCAAACCTTTCGCGATCTCCCCCAGCATCTTCGTCCAACCCAACATCATCATCTCCTCGTTCGCCTCTGCGGGCGCGCAAAACAAAAAACGCTGCATCGAGAAACCGACCGCATGCGTGCAGTCAGTCATCGAGGCAGCGTTGCCTGGAGCGATCCGCCGTTGGACCGCGATAAATTGTTCGGAAGGGTCGTTCCTTCGCTCACCTCTAGAGAGTCAAGAAGCGTGCCAAAGCGGGCTAGGACGGGATCGTCCTATTTTCCAATGTGTTACGTTAAATCGCGATTCGCGCGGGCTGGAGTCTCGTGCGCAATCATTGTGCACTGCACGCAGGCACTGCCGGTTTCAATGGCAGTTGGGCGCGTCAAAACTCACAGATTGAGTTCGGCGAAAGCCTCAAGATCGGTGCCGGCGGACCGGATTGGCAGCGCGCGCAGATGGCCGATGGCGGCTTGCGGATCGAAGGTCTCGCCGCCGAAGAAGGCGCCGGCTTCACCCTCCGTTTTGTAATCGCTGCCCGGGATGTCGATACCGGAGGCCGCGAGCGCCGCGCGATAGAGGTCAGGCCGGTAGACACGCTCCGCAAGCGCAAGGATGTCGAAAGGCTCGCGCACCTGTCCCCAGCGGATCATCTGCGTGATGATCCAGACCGCGTGCGATCGCCACGGAAAGGTCGCCGCGTGCCGATGAAACACCACGGCGTCCGTGTCGACAATCTCGGGCTCGTCTCCGCCGCGCCTCATATGCCCAGTGAGCGGCTTGAGAAGAATCTCCTCGGCCACACCCACATACTGAGGCTGCGCCAGGATGCGCGCCGCCTCGCGCCGGTTCTCAGGCTCGTCAAGCCACTGCCCCGCCGCAGCGAGCGCACGCATTGCGTCGCTGAGCAACGCCGCGTTCTTACCTGCCCAGGATTCCCGCACGCCCAGCACCTTCTCGGGGCTCATGGGCCACATCTCGTTCTTGGTCGCGAGGATCACCCCATGACCCTGCTCCACGGCGACGCTGTTCCACGGCTGACCTACGCAGAAGCCGTCCACGCGGCCCGCTTTGAGAGACTCCGCCAAAAGTGGTGGCGGCACGACGATGAGATTGACGTCGTTATCCGGATCGATTCCGGCCGAAGCCAGCCAGAACCGCAGATCGTAGTTATGGCAGGAGAACGGATAGACCATGCCAAGTGTCAGCGGCGCGCGGCCTTCCCTGTCACGCCGGCGCACCACATGCGCCATCGCCTTGGCCGCTTGCATGCCGCCCGCGCGGACCGCGCCTTCGTCGGCCCCGCGCATCTCTTCGTAAAGCGCTTGCGACACGGTGATGGCGTTGCCGTTGAGGCTGAGCGACATGGGCGCGATCACGGGCTCCGCCGCGCGTCCCAGTCCGAGAGTCGCCGCGATCGGCATGGGCGCGAGCATATGGGCACAGTCGAACACGCCCACGTCGAGCTTGTCGCGGATATTGGCCCAGGACACCTCGCGGTGAAGCTGGAACGAGAAGTTAAACTGCTGGTCGAAGCCACGTTCGCGCGCGATGACCAGCGGCGCGCAATCGAGCAGCGGAATGAATCCCGCCTGCACCACGCGCTCATGTCGTCTGACCGGCTTCGGTTCGTGCATGGGCGCTACTCCTTCAACAACTCGAACGAGCTGACGAGCCCTTCGGCCACGTCGGCGAGCCGCTTGCCCTGCCCCATGGCCGTCTTGCGCAGCAGCCCGTAGGCCTCGTCCTCGCTCAGGTCACGGCTCCGCATCAAAATGCCCTTGGCCTTCTCGATCACCTTGCGGTCTTTCAGCGCGCTCTTCGTCTCCTCGAGCTCGGTGCGCAGGCGGTCGAACGCCTTGAAGCGCGACACGGTCATCTCCAGGATCGGCTTGACCCGCTCCTTCTTGAGTCCGTCAACGATATAGGCGCTGACGCCCGCGTCGATCGCCTCCTCGATGGTGGCCTTGTCGCTTTGCTCGACGAACATGGCGATGGGCCGCCGCACCGCGCGTGAGACCTGGAACATTTGCTCCAAGACATCGCGGCTCGGATTCTCCAAATCGATGAGGATGACGTCCGGATCGAGCTTATAAATCTGCTCCACGAGATGGCTCGCGCTGTCCAGCATAGTCACGTTGACGAAGCCAGCCTCCTTTAGGCCGGATTCCAGGATCGCACGCCGGATCGGGGTCTCGTCGATGACCAGGATCTTCAGCGTGCTGTCGGCGCTATCGAAAACGGATAAGGACAAGGGGGCTCGCGGCTCGTTGTGCAGCGCACAATTGTGGCGCGAGTCAGCCGCTTCTGCAAGCGTTCCAATTCGGAGGCCCTTGAAAGTGGGCGGACCCCATGGGTACGGCGCCGTCAGGCAGTGACGTGATCGATCAGCGCGTCCAAACCGTGACGGGCACTCACGGCGTGGAGCGCGCACGGCCTCTCGCCGTCTTGCCGGACATGTAGCGCTTGCCAACCAGGATCAGAACATCGGCCATCAGGATGAATCCGCCTCCGATGAGGAGCCCATCGACGATCCAACCCATTGGGTCCGCAATGCCCCGATCCCAGAACATCGCGATATGCACCACCGCGACCGCGCATAAGGAAAGCCCGGATAAGAGAAGCAGGATTCTGGCGCACGCGGTCTCGTCCCGAGAGAGATAGCCGATCCCGAGCGCCGCCCCAAAGCACACGAGATAGCTTGGCAGGATCAGAGCGGGCGAAGCCGTGAGCGCGACTAGCGCCGCAGCAGCCAGCGCGAAGGGTTGGCTCCAAGCCAGCGCCGCCCAGATACGCTCCCAGAATGGCGTGGGCCTGCCCTTCTCGCGCCGCCGGTGCAGCCAGATGGTAACCCCGGTGTGAGTCACAATCGTCAGCGCCAGTCCAAGCAGACCATAGACGATCTTGACGGTCATGCCGCCGAACCAGCCGAAATGGATGGGATGAAGGGCGCCGAGAATCTGCTGGCCAATAGAGCCCGACTCCAGGCCGCCATCGCCGATCAACTCACCGGTTCCGTCGAAATAGTAGGGATTGGCAGAGGATAGATGTCCCGGGCTCCGCATCGACAGATGGGTCATCTGTCCCACGGTTCCGGCATGTTCGACATGGGCGCTCGAGAAGATGGAGTCCGCGTGGTCTGCCCGTATGCGCGCGATCATGGCGCTGAGATCGGGCAGCGGCGCAGGCGCGACATCCTCTCCCGCTTGCGGACCGATCAGCTCGCCGAACGCCTTTCCGGAGTCGCCCTCATAAGCGGCCAGCGCCAGCACCCCAATGATCAGCACCGACAAGCCTAACAAGGCGCCGGTCAGTGAGACGGCGATATGAAACGGCAGCCCCCAGACCCCGAGCCGGTTGTGCAGATCGGCATCCTGGAGCCGGCGGGACCCGCCAATTCGAAAGGAAAAGGCATCCCGAAAAATTCTTGGATGCGACAGCAGCCCCGAGATCAGCGACGAGAGGAGAGCGACGCCTGTCAGCCCCACGATAAACAGGCCATAGGTCGGCGGAATGTGCAGATTGATGTGAAGCCTTGCAAGAAACTCCGACCAGGGCGCCTCGACCTCTTCGACGATGTTGCCTTTGGCATCGGCAAGCCATTCGCGCTCCATGCCTGACTCATGGTCGTGGAAGCTCACGTTGAAATGAGGCGTACGAGATCCATCCCAGGCGACGAACAGATCTGGCGTCTCCGAATGCTCTTTGGCGGCGATGAAAGCCGCGTTCAAGGCATTGCCGATGGCTTCCGGCGTAGGTTCCTCGAAAACCAGCGGTACGTTCGGCTGTTCCCAGCGCTTGAACTCCAGAACGAAGACGGCGAGCGTTCCCGACAGGCAGACAATGTAGATGAGCGCGGCAAAGGCCAGGCCTAACGCCGAGTGGCCAGCCAGCATGGCGCGGACGAATTCCGGCGAGAGCCAGTTCTTTTTCTGTCGGGGGGTACTTGGTGTTGATGCGTCAGTCATGAAACCAGGTTCGGAAGGAACGCGATCGTATAGCCGGCCGCGCATATGATCAGGAGGATCGCCGTGGCGCGGAAAAGCTTGGAGTCGGACAGCGTCCAAGCCATTCCGCCGCCCCACAGCACCGGGACCATGAGGCCCCCGATAAGCATCTTATCGGTTTCCGGCATCGGCATGGCAACGGCGAATGCAACGCCCACACCGATCGACGCCGCTCCTGCAAGCACGATCGCCAGCAAACTCTTCGCGATCGCCCGGGTCCAATTGGTCGCACGCTGAGCCGGTTCCGCGGCCCTGTCGCGAGAATCGGAGCGCTTCCTCCGGACCTGAACGGTCGCCGTGACGCCAACCAGTCCCACGACCGAGAAGGCAAGCAGGGCGAAGGCAATTCCGCGTTCGCCCCCGAACGCATGCGCAAAAATGAAAAAGCTCGCGACGATCGCGAGCCAGCCGACAAGAACGGCGCCCTTAAGGCCACCTCGCCGCTTGCGCAGCCAGCTCAACCTCAGGAGAGCGACGCCCGCGGCAAGCAGGCCGATGGCTGCGGCGATCAGGCCCATGGCAGAAACCCTTCACTCATTCTGCGCCTCCCGTGATCTTCAGACGCGGCGGCGCCCATCCGCCACCGGCAGGTGACGGGTGGGCGCGTTAGCCTTGCGTCCCGAGAAATTCTCAGAACTTGTAAGTCGCGCTGCCGATCACCGTGCGCGCTTGACCGATGCCGCAGGTGAGGGTGAAAGCGCCGCACGAAACGAGATAGAGCTCGTCCTCAAGGTTCTGGGCGGTCACGGCCCACCGCCAGTGATCCGTTTCATAGCCGACTGAAGCGTCGAACAGCGTGGCGGAAGGCGTGGTGACCGAGAATTGCCGTCCAGTTAGGAGATCCTCGCCCACGTCTGTGACCTCGCCGATATAGCGCACGCCCGCGCCGACCGAGAAGCCATCGAGCCATCCGCGGCTGAACGTGTAGATGCCCCACAGAGAAGCAAGATGCTCCGGCATGTTCGAGTCTTGGGTGCCGATCTTGTATGCGAGCGGATCGGGATAGTCGGTGAACACCGCGTCGGTATAGGTATAGGAAGCGATCGCCACCAATTCATCAGTCAGATTGCCGATCGCCTCGAATTCGAAACCCCGCACCCGTCTCGCGGCACCGATCAGGTTCTCAAAAAGTGTGTCCGGCGACGCAATAAGGTTCTCTTCGTTGAGTTCGTAAGCGGCGAGATTCACGGCGAATCTGGACCCACGGGGCTGGATCTTTACGCCGACCTCGATTTGATTGCCTTCCCGTGGCGTCGCTGCCCGGCCATTCGTCCTGACGAAGAGAGTATCCGACACGATCAGGCCGGGTTGAGGCGTGAAGGACTGAGACCAGGACACGTAGGGTGCAATACCGGCATCGAACTCGTACATGAGCGCGGCCCGGCCCGACGTCGCCTGCTCGTGAGTATCTGGAGAGCCCTTAAAGCCGATGTCGACCCAATCCTGCCGGATACCGGCAATGCCAATCCAGTTTCCAAGGCGCAGCTGATCCTGAATGTAGATGCCCGTCTGAAACTGAGCTTGATCGGGGTTCGGAGTGGGTTTGATTTTTTTCGGGTCAACGGCTTGCAAGCCGTTGATGTCGATCTGGTACGAGGACCGCTTATGATTGCCCTTGAAGACATTGTATTTGCGCTGCGTGCCCGGATATCCGGCTTGGTTGAGCACAAAGTTGCGATCGATACCGAGCCCCGCCACATAGTCTGACGCAAGGGTGGACGTAATAGACGACGCTTGCTGGGCCGCTTCGGCCAAAAAGAATGGAAGGAAAGGCCCGTATGCGGCTGCAACTTCCGAATACACCAGCGGATAAATTTGTGAAAACGCCCCGTCCAGATAGAGAGCTTCGGTGGCTGAGATAGCTGCCGGATTGACTCCCGATGCTGTCAGAAGGTTGTCGACCAAATTTATGTCGGCGGAGCTTTCTCTGAAGCTCATATAGTCGCCGCCGCCGGTGATCTCGTGTTGGATCTTGCCTGTGTCGAATTCACCGTGAGGTACGTGTCCGAAGAAAACACGCGCGTATCCACCTGCGAAACGTACCTGAGCCGAGCCAACTCGGTTTGCTCGGCGTTGAGGTACGGGGCGTAGTCGGGAGTGACCAGAGGCACACCAAGAAACCCCTCGAACGGCGCATTGATGATGTTTAGCCGGTTGGGCGACAATCCAGCTGGGTATGTCGAATCGTAATCGTTGTTGGTGTGTGTGTAGCGCAGGCCCGTGTGGAATTTCAGCCCGCTGTCTAACTTCTTGTCGATCAACAGCGTCCCGGATTCCTTCTCGGTGTCGTAATGATCCGTGGGAATGCCTGCGAACGTGTCCCGGGGGATCTTGCGTCCTTGGGTAGTGGGGAGGAGCGTTCCTTCCACAGGAAAGAACTGCGCGGTCGACCCGCTATCGTCCCGTTGGAAGTTACCCAACAGCAAGACCTCGGTATCCTCGTTAGGACGATACGCGATCGACGGCTGAAGCATCCAGCGGTCGTTGTCGACATAATCGACCTGCGTGTCGGCCAAGCGGCCCAGGCCGGTAATGCGATAGTAGAAGTCGCTATTTTCGAAGAGCGGGCCGCTTAGATCGCCCCTGAGCTGTCTAAAATCGAACGATCCGTAGTCGACTCCGGCTTCGGCGAATGGCTCGAGTGTCGGCCGCTTCGAAATGCCGTTGACGATGCCGCCCGCACTGGTGGCGCCATACAGCATGGCCGACGGACCGCGCAGAACCTCGATGCGCTCGAGCGCGTAAGGCTCGATCGGAATCGTATTCTGATAAGTGCCGCCCTGAATGCCGGTCGACAAGCCGTCGATGAAGATCGAGCCCTCTGTGCCACGAATGATAACGTTGTCGTTTCGGGTATCGACACCGAAGCCATCGGCGAAGACGCCCGGTGTGTATCGAACGGCCTCGTCGAGGGTTTGGACGCCCTGATCCTGCATCTGCTCCACACCGATCACGGAGATCGACTGTGGTGTCTCGATTAGAGGTGTGTCGGTTTTCGTGCCGGTCGCAGAGCGGGTGGCGACATATCCTTCGACCGGACTATAGGCGGTCGGCTCGCCGCCGGCTGTCGCGCGTTCGACACCTTCCGGCTCCGGCTGCTGTAAGGGAGTCGTAACGGCGGTTTGCACCGGGGCGGCGGCTTGCCGCGTCTTCGGGACCGCTGTGGTGGTGATCGGTCTCGGCCTTGCCGCCGGCTGTGGTTCCACGGCCGGCTCCGCCTCAGGCTTGGGCTCCGCTTCCGCGTCAGTCTCCTGGAGCACCTCAACGGGCGGCAAGGTATCGGCGGGGCCAGGCTTAGCCTCCGTCCCGGCTACTCCCTGCGCAGTCTGCTCTTCTTGCGCTTCTTGTGAAGACTCCGATTCTTGCGCTTGAACGAGCCCTGCGCTCGTGAAGGCCATCATGAAAAGCAACAAGACCGCATCGCGGACAGTCACAGTTAAGCCGCGCGCAATGGCGGCCATCCTACTCCCAATCACTAAATTCGCCCCCCGGCAGTCACGTTGTTTCGAGTTTAGGTCTACGAGCCTCGCCTAAACCCTATGCTGGAGGGTGATCCGATCGGTACTGAACTCTGTTCAAGAAGATTGTTTCAAGAGACTGCACTGAACTCTGTTCAAGAAGATTGTTGATGAACATTCATCATGCGCGTTCGTGACTCCGCGACCGCTCAAAAGTGAACGTGTTCTGCGGTCTTGCTGCGTGCGTGGATGTCTTGGAACGAGATGAGCGAAAATTTTTCCCGGTCCAGATTGCAATACCGCAGCACAATGTTTGACAACTATTCCCGCTCGACATGCGCCTTGCGGTTTGGCGGATCGCTCAGCGATCCCAGCGAAAGAATAGATGTGCGATTTGGTCGCGGCTCTGGTCCCCAGCTATTGGACAATAAAGTGCTGTCCACGTTAGCTGATCTTGATCGAGGAGACGCGCTTGTCCTGCCGCGCACTCACATATCGCGAGGCGACGCATGATTGATCCTTCCGACACGATCACGAGCGAAGAAGAGCTTCGGACCATCTACGCCCAGCCCGCCAAGCCGGTGCGCGAGAAGGCGTTTCCCCATCTCGACAAGCACAGCCGCCGCTATCTGGAACTGTCGCCGTTCTTTTGCATCGGATCGAGCCAGCCGGACGGCCTCGGCGATGTGTCGCCGCGCGGCGGAGAGCCCGGCTTCGTCCACGCGCTTGACGATACGCACATCGCCTTCCCGGACCGGCCGGGCAACAACCGGCTCGATACGCTCTTGAACATCCTGCATCGGCCCGCCGTCGGCCTGTTGTTCTTCCTGCCGGGCGTCAACGAGATGCTGCGGATCAACGGGCGCGCGTTGATTACGAGGCGGGAAGACCTGATGCAGCGTTTCCTGCACGACGGCAAGCGGCCGCGCACGGTGGTCGTGATCGAAACCTGCGAGGTCTACTTTCATTGCTCCAAGGCGCTGCGCCGCTCCGATCTCTGGAATCCGGACAAGCGCATTTCGAAAGGCGGTTTTCCGACACTCGGGCAGATCGCCCGCGACCAGCTCAGGCTGCCGGTGCCCTCACGGCTGATCGATTTCGCCCTGAACCAGGATGCAAAGAAGAACTTGTACTGATGAGTGCTGATGCGGAAGGCGCGCCCGCGAGACTGGCGGGGAACGGCGGACCGTCGCGCGCGCGCCGAAGACTTGATTTTATTGGCGCCCCGTAGGGGAATCGAACCCCTGTTTCCGGCGTGAGAGGCCAGCGTCCTAGGCCGCTAGACGAACGGGCCACGCGAGCGAGAAGCTATAGCTTGCCGCCTGGATCGCGATCAAGGCTAATCGGCATCGATCCTGATGCGGGAAAGCACCGTGCCGGTGGTGACGTCGATGACGGCGATCTCCGGGCCGGTACTGGTCTGTAGATGGAGGGCCAGCCGGTCGCCATCAAGGGCCATGGCGGCAATCGTGGCGCCGGGCGGAAGGGCTAGCCCAGAGGTCTTAGCCGGGAGGGAAACCTGGCCGGGGGCCGAGGCCTGCACTTTCTTATCTCCAAGCTTCGAGGCCTGATAAACGATAGCCGCCATCACGAAGGCGAAACCGCCCACCAAGAGGGTGCCCATGACGATCACGGCGATCTTGAGCCGCGCACCTGGCGCGGTGTAAACACCGTGCCCGGCAGGGGCGTATTGTCAGGCTCGCTCGTCACCGCCATCGTCTAGAGTCCTGAAATGCCGCAATCACATCAACGGCCCGTCGAACGCCTCACCGCCGAAGCGGAGGAAAGCCACGCGAACATGCGGCTCGACCTGTTCTTGAGCGGCATGCTCCCTGAGTTGAGCCGCACGCGGGTGCAGGCCCTTATCAGGGATGGCCAAGTGGCCTCAAGCGGCGCGACCATAGAGGACGTGAAATATAGGGTCAAACCGGGCGAGAGCTTCGAACTTTGCCTGCCGCCCGTTGCCGATACCACGATCGGCGCCGAAGCGATCCCGCTCGACGTGGTCTACGAGGACGACGCGCTCATCGTCATCGA
>NZ_LPWD01000123.1 GCF_001723295.1 Methyloceanibacter marginalis | reverse complement strand
CCGCAAGGGGGAGGTATGGAGTCAGTGTCGTCATCAAATGCCTACGTATCAAATTCGCCAGCCCGAATGGATGGCGGCGATGCCACCTGTCAGGTTTCGATAGCCCACCCGCTCGAAGCCCGCATCTCTTATCATCTCGGCCGAAGCTTCCTGATCGGGGAAGCGCCTTATGCTTTCCACGAGATAGCGATAGGACTCCGCGTCACCGGCGACAAGGTGGCCCAAGCGCGGGATGGCGTTGAAGGAATAGGCGTCATAGAACGTGTCGAGAAGCGGCATCTCCACGGACGAGAACTCCAGGCACAGGAACCGGCCGCCGGGCTTCAAAACGCGAAAGGCCTCCGCCAGCGCCCGGTCGATATGGGTGACGTTGCGGATGCCGAAGGCGATCGTATAGGCGTCGAAGCGCCCGCTCTCGAATGGCAAGGCTTCGGCATTGCCTTGCACGAAGGTGAGCGGTCCTCTGCCTTTGGCGCGGGACTTTCCGGCCTCGATCATCTCCTTTGAGATGTCGCAGATCACCGCGCTGCCGCCCGGCCCCACCGCATCAAGAAAGCGGAAGGCGATGTCGCCGGTGCCGCCCGCCACGTCGATAAGCGCGAACGGCGTTCCGCTCTTCGGCGGCGCCAGCATGTTGATGAACTCTGCCTTCCACAGCCGGTGCAGGCCGCCCGACATCAGGTCGTTCATCAGGTCGTAGCGGCTGGCGACCTTGGAAAAGACTTGGTTCACAAGGCCTTGGCGGTCACTTTCGGGCACGTTGGCAAAGCCGAAGCTGGTCTCGGCGTCACGGTTCTTGAGGTCCTCTGACATGGCAGCGGACAATAGCCTAAGCCCCCAGTTCAGGCTATTGTTGCAGTGCAATGAGACTTGTTCTGCGCTGCACTATGCAGACACGCCAACCATTTGGACGCCATGCCGGAACTGCCTGAAGTGGAGACCGTGCGCCGGGGGCTTGAGCCCATTCTCGTGGGCAACGCCTTTGCCCGCGTGGAGCAGCGTCGCCCCGATCTGCGCTTTCCGCTGCCCAAGCGTTTCGGAGAGCGCCTCGAGGGCCGCAGGATCGAGGCGCTCGACCGGCGGGCCAAATATCTGCTCGCCCGGCTCGACGACGGCGAGGTGCTCGTCATGCATCTCGGCATGACGGGCCGCTTCGCCATCGACAAGGCGAACGGCACGGGGGCCGCCCCCGGACGCTTCGCGCACCCTCAAAAGGCCGTTCCGAAGCACGAGCATATCGTCTTCCATCTCGGGGACGGGTCGGCGATCCGCTACTCCGACGTGCGCCGCTTCGGGATCATGGATCTGGTGCCGGCCGCGACGCTCGAGAGTCACGCGCTCTTCAAAGGCCTTGGCGTCGAGCCCCTTGGCGACGACCTCACCTCCGAATGGCTCGCGGGCAGGCTAAAAGGCAAGGCGACCTCGATCAAGGCCGCCCTCCTCGATCAACGGCTGATCGCGGGTCTGGGCAATATCTATGCGTGCGAGGCGCTCTATCGGGCGCGCATCTCGCCACTCAAGCTCGCCGGAACGCTCACCACCAAATCCGGCAAGCCAACAAAAAAGACGGAAGCGCTCGTCGAAGGGATCAAGACGGTGCTGCAAAGCGCCATCAAGGCCGGCGGATCGTCCTTGCGCGACTATCGCCACACGGACGGCCGGCTCGGACGGTTCCAGCATCGGTTCAAGGTCTATGGCCGCGCGGGCAAACCCTGCACGCGGACCGGCTGCGGCGGCATCATCCGCCGCGTGGTTCAAAGCGGCCGTTCGACCTTCTTCTGTCCAACCTGCCAAAAATAAGGGAACGCAATCATATGTATGTCGAAGAGATCGCACGGGGCGAAGAGGCGCCCGGAGCAAACCCCTATGAAACGCTGCTGGTCACCCGCGAAGGCAAAGTCGGGCTCATCACGCTCAACCGGCCGCAGGCACTGAACGCGCTGAACACGCAGCTCATCGCCGAGCTCAACCAAGCGCTGAAGGCCTTCGAGGCCGATGCCACCATTGGCTGCATCGTCATCACCGGCAACGAGAAGGCCTTCGCCGCCGGCGTGGACATCAAGGAGATGCACACCAAGACCTTCGTGGAAGCCTATGGCAGCGACTTCCTGGCCCCGTTCGACAAGATCGGGAATATCAGAAAGCCCATCATCGCCGCGGTGGGGGGCTATGCGCTGGGCGGCGGCTGCGAGCTCGCCATGAGTTGCGACATCATCCTCGCCGCCGACACCGCCGTGTTCGGCCAGCCCGAAATCAATCTCGGCATCATGCCGGGCGCCGGCGGCACGCAACGTCTGACGCGCGCGGTGGGGAAGGCCAAGGCCATGGAGCTTTGCCTCACGGGCCGGATGATGAAGGCGGAGGAAGCCGAACGGGCGAACCTGGTCAGCCGGGTCATCCCGGCGGATGAGCTGCTCGAAGAGGCCATGAAGGTCGCCGACAAGATCGCCAACCTGTCCCAGCACGCGGTGATGATGATCAAGGAAGCGATCAACCGGGGCTTCGCCACAACGCTCGCGGAAGGCACCCGCTTCGAGCGCGGCCAGTTCTACTCGCTGTTCGCCACCGAGGACCAGAAAGAAGGCATGGCGGCCTTCATCGAGAAGCGGAAGCCCGCGTTCAAGAACCGCTAGGGGTACCCTCGCATATGGGGCGGGTCAGCCTCCCGCCCCTGCCCAGTTGACGCTTTGGGGGGCGCTCGCTATAGAGCAGCTCAAATTTCGCGTTCTTGCCGCGTTTTCCGCGTGCTTTTCCGCGAACCGAAATCCGCCTCAAGGACCCTACACATGGCCAATACGAAGTCGGCGAAGAAAGCCGTTCGCCAGATCACCCGCCGTACCGCCGTCAACAAGGCGCGGCGCAGCCATATGCGCTCTTCGATCCGCAAGGTCGAGGAGGCCATCGCGACCGGCAACAAGGAGGCCGCCCAGGTCGCCCTGAAAGAGGCCGAGCCGGTCATGGCGCGCACCGCCCAGAAGGGCATCCTTCATCGCCGTGCCGCGTCCCGCAAAGTCTCGCGGCTCTCCAAGCGCGTCGTCGCCATGGGTGCGTAACAGCGCAATTTGGACGCCAGCAGCGCCCATTTGGGATACATAGCGGCGCGCCAATGGGGTGTCTCGCTGCGTTGCCTAGCGCGATGGAAGCGCTCCCCGGCTTTCCCCGACACAGAGTTTGTTGCCTTTGCGCCACAGCGTTGCGCGGAAGCGCTGACGTGCGCGCGAGCGCGGCATGTCAATTCTACGACTATATCAATTGCTTGACGTGCGGCGGGCCCGGCGGCGGGCGGCTAGTTTTCCACCGGCTACCCCCTGGGAAAAAAAAATTGAGGCAAGGCATGGGGCAAAAGTCCCCATTTGGTCGCGATTTCCTCCCAAACGCGGTCGATTCACGCTTTCGACACAGAGGCTTGGGCGCGGGCACTCGTCGTGCCGCTTACTGATCAATACTACCATTTGCACCCCCTTCGTTCGCTTGATTGGCGGGGTTTGCGTGTGTATAGTCTGGTTAACCGAACGGGGAAGTCCCCTCCTTACAATTGAGTATCTTGCCCTTGGCCGTTGCCAGGACAGGTTTTCTTTGTCTTCGCAGTAAGGAGGGATGAACTTCTTGTGGAATTCTTATGCGTAAGCTGTGAATATTGTGGGTGTAAATTGCGTCAGGTCACCACGTATTGTCGTCAGCGCAGAAACTGTTCTTATAAGGTGCTGACTTTTTTGGGGGAGGAGGCTCGATCTTGGGCGCGCACTCCGATGAAAACGCGGTCGATGAGGTCGATGTGGCAACGGCCTGGAAGGGCCTTCAGGCGAACCCTCGAGCGCAACTTGTCGATGTGCGAACCCGCGCGGAGTGGACCTATGTAGGGATTCCCGATCTCGGGCCTTTGGGCAAACGGACTGTCCTCGTGGAGTGGCAGACCTTTCCCGATCAGTCCGTGGATCCGCGCTTTGCCGAACGCCTTGCCAACGAGTTGGAGGCGCTCGGTGTCCAGTCAGACGACGACCTGTTCTTCATTTGCCGTTCGGGAAGCCGGAGCCTGGCCGCGGCCAAGGCAATGGCGGCGGCGGGGTATGGCGCTTGTCATAACGTCTCGGAGGGGTTCGAAGGCCCGCTCGACGACGCGCGACATCGCGGCACCCTACAAGGTTGGAAAGCGATCGGACTGCCCTGGCAGCAAGGCTAGGGGCCGGTCGACGGGACGGTTGTGGCTGTCCGCGTCTATATCAGTTGGCTGCTCAAGTTGATGCGTGCGGTGCGTAATGGCGCGACAAAAAATGAATAGGAAAGAAAAACACCGTGGCAGAGGCACAGGCACGGGCTCCACACGCAGAGCCCCAGCAAGAGGAGCAGTGCGCGCCGAGCAGCGCTTGGGCGCGGGTAAAATCGCGGTTGCGCGGCGAGCTGGGCGAGGACGTCTACGCCAGCTGGTTTAGGGGCGTGGAGATCGAAGAGGTGGACGGCGGCATCGTCCATCTCAGCGTGGCCACCCGTTTTTTACGAAATTGGCTCAAGACGCATTACTACGACTCCGTCTTGAAGCAGGCGCAAGGCGAGTGGCCGAGCGCCGAGCGGGTCGAGTTCACCGTGCGGCAGCCGCATTTCACCATCGAGCCGCCCAAGGAAACGCCCTGCGCGCGTCAAACTCCATCGCCGGCGGCGACCGACCGGGCGCAGCTGCCCATGCCGCTGCGCACGGGCTATGAGGGTTTCGAGGGTTCGCCGCTCGATCCGCGCTTGAGCTTCGCAAGCTTCGTCGTGGGCAACTCGAACAAGCTGGCGCACGCCGCGGCGAAGCAAGTGGCCCATGCCTCGTCGAGCCCGCAGTCTCCGTTCAACCCATTGTTCCTGCATGGAAATGTCGGATTGGGAAAGACGCATCTCCTGCACGCCATCGCCTGGGAGGTGAAGCAGCAGAACCCCGAAGCCGAGGTGCTTTATCTCACGGCCGAGCGTTTCATGTCCGGCTTCGTGCAGGCCTTGCGCGCCCGCGATGCGCTCGCCTTCAAGGAGAAGCTGCGCAATATCGACATTCTCCTGATCGACGACATGGAGTTCCTGCAAGGTCCGACCATCCAGCAGGAGTTCTGCCACACGCTGAACTCGCTGATCGACGGCGGCAGGCAGGTCGTGGTCGCGGCCGACCGCGCCCCGACCCATCTCGACAAGCTCGACATGCGGATGCGCTCGAGGCTCGGCGGCGGGCTCGTGGCCGAAATGAAGACCATGGACTACGAGCTGCGTCACAAGATCCTGGAGAAACGCGCGCAAGAGGCCTGCGCGGAGACGGCCGGGCTCGAAGTGTCGGATACGGTATTGGCGTTCCTGGCCGAGCGGCTGACGGAGAGCGGGCGCGAACTCGAGGCGCGGTGCATCGTTTGCGGGCGAGCTACCAGCTCACCGACGAGCCCGGTCACCATCGCCGGGGCCGAGCAGATCGTGCGCGATCTCATGCGGGGCACGGAGCCCCGTCGGGTCCGCATCGACGACATCCTGCGGACCGTGTCCAAGCATTACGGGGTCAACCGCGGCGATCTCCTGTCGGGGCGGCGTAACCGGTCGATCGTGCGGCCGCGGCAGATCGGCATGTACCTTGCCAAGCTGCTCACCTCCCGGTCGTTGCCCGAAATCGGCCGGCGCTTCGGGAACCGCGACCACACCACCGTGCTGCACGCGATCCGCAAGATCGAGCAGCTCATGACCGACGACAACCAGCTCCGCGAGGAGATCGAGCTTCTGAAGCGCCTGCTGCGCGACTAGAGGGAAAGGCGGGAGGCGCCTTGTCTGGACCAAGGCCTCTCCCGCCGCTTTAGCTAAGCCTGCTGCGAATGGCGTTCTGCCGTCACCGCGGCGGCGACGGCCGCAAAGGCTCCCATCACGAAGATCGCGACGAGGGCCGCGGTGGTGTAGATGTCGCCGACACGCCAGACAACGCCGGCATGATCGGTGACCGTGCCTCCGGGTGCGCGGGTGAAGGCAAGCACATAATAGAGCGCCGTTGCCGTGTAGAGTCCGATGGCCTGAAGCGCATAAGCCTTAGGGCGCTCAGGCGGGGCAATGGGCACATCCCACCGGCGGCAATAGAGTGCGAAGAGCTCGAAGAACAAAAACACGGTCAGGAACCAACCAAGGAAATTTACGAACGGCACGCCGAAATAGCCGCCGCCGTCGAGCCAGATCCAGCGCTGCTGGACCGTCGAGGCGAGCGGGTCGCAGGTAAGATCCCAGGCCACCATGACGAAGGCGGCGACGACGGGCAACGTGATCACCCGAAGAGCAGGGCGTGGCCCCTCAAAGTCCCAGAGGATCGCGCGCGCGACGGTCCACGACACGTAGCCCATCCCGAAATACGCCGCGAAGACCTGGATGGGGACGAGGAACAGCTTCGGACCCAGGATCTCCGTGTAGTAGTAGTGACCGAACGGAAACCCGGTCATGATGCTCATATTCTCCATCGTGTTGCTGACGACGAAGCAGACCACGACGAATACCGCGAAGCTCCTCGCCGTGTAGGTCTGAAGACCGTGGACGAAGGCGAAGATGAAGGGGAGGAATGTGATGATCGCCGCGGCCACCGGAAGCGGAATCGCGTCAGGCATGAGGGCGCGGATTATCTCCACCGCCGCGTAGAGGATGAGCAGCGCCCACGACAGGCGATTGGCCTGCAACATGTCGTTCCTCCGAGCCTGTTTATCCGATTAAATGCACGATTCGGTACGGGGCCGTAAACCAACACCCCCGGCCGCGCTCACCGGCGATCCAATGCCAACGAACGACTATCGCGACTCTGGCGGGGCCGCCGGACAGGCTGGATAGGCCCGTTCGTGCCCCTTGAAATATGACCCCCGTCACGGCAAGGTCTTGCCGGGAGTTCTTAGCTTCTCACCCAGGTGTCCGCACGATTTCCACCGGGGCTCAAAGCCTTGGGCCGGGGCCGGATGCACAGGTGAAAGCGTCAATTTCGGGGTATCCTCCAACCATGCGCCTTACCATCGACAAGCCCGGTCTCGCGAAGGCGCTCGCCCATGTGGCCAGCGTGGTCGAGCGGCGCAACACCATTCCCATCCTGTCGAACGTGCTGCTCACGGTCGGCTCGAATACGTTGAAGCTCACCGCGACCGATCTCGACATGGAGCTCGTGGAGACGGTGGGCTGCACCTCAAAGGGCGACGGCGCCGTCACCGTGCCTGCGCATATGTTCTACGACATCGTGCGCAAGCTGCCGGACGGCGAGATCGAGCTTAGCCGCGACGCCGAGCAGGAGCGGCTGGTCATGACCAGCGGCCCGGCGCAGTTCTCGCTCCAGACGTTGCCCGCGGACGATTTTCCGGAGCTGTCGATCGAAGATCTCGGCTATGCCTTCACCTTGCCTGCCGCCGACCTCAAGCGCCTGATCGAGAAGACGCGCTTCGCCATATCCACGGAGGAGACGCGCTACTACCTGAACGGCATCTACCTTCACCAGGCGGAAACCGACGGCAAGGAGACCTTGCGCGCGGTCGCCACGGACGGGCACCGGCTGGCGCAAGTGGAGCTGCCGCTTCCCTCGGGCGCCAAGGGCATGCCCGGCGTGATCGTGCCGCGCAAGACGGTGACGGAACTCTCCAAGCTCGTGGAGAACGAGGATGGCGAAGTCCGCGTCGAGCTGTCGCCGTCGAAGATCAAGATCTCCGACGGGCGCGTCGTGCTCACCTCGAAGCTGATCGACGGCACCTTCCCGGACTATGAGCGGGTCATCCCGCAAGGAAACGACAAGCGGCTCGAAGTGGACAACGCCAGCTTCGCCCAGGCCGTGGACCGCGTCTCGACGCTCTCCAGCGACAAGGGCCGCGCGGTGAAGCTCGCGCTCAGCGACGGCAAGCTGACCCTGTCGGTGAACAACCCGGAGTCAGGCAGCGCCACGGAGGAGCTTTCCGTCGAGTACGGCTTCGATCCGCTCGAGATCGGCTTCAACGCCCGCTATCTGCTCGACATCTCGCAGCAGCTCGAAAGCGAAGCGGCCGAGTTCCTGCTCGCCGATCCGGGCTCGCCCACCATGGTGCGCGACGTGAAAGATCCGTCGGCGCTCTACGTGCTCATGCCGATGCGGGTATGAGCGCAAAGCCGCGCGAGCACGATATCGACGACGCGCAGACGTCCCCAACCGGCCTCGAGCGGCTTGCCGTTCGCACGCTCAAGCTGACCGACTTCCGCAATTATGCGCAAGCGCGGCTCGATCTCGACGCGAGACCGGTGGTGCTCGTGGGCGACAACGGTTCGGGCAAGACAAATCTCCTCGAAGCGGTGTCCCTGCTCGGCCCGGGTCACGGCCTGCGCGGACGCCCCTACGCGGAGCTCGCGCGCAAGGACGGCGCCGGAGGGTTTGCGATCGCCGCGACGGTTTCGACGCGACACGGCGAGGTCGAAATCGGCACCGGCTTCCTGCCGGGTACGCGCGAGGAAGGCGCGGGCCGCACCGTGCGCATCGCCGGGAAGGACCGCAGCACGGGCGCGCTCGGAGACTACGTCAAGCACGTGTTCCTGATCCCCGCCATGGACGGGCTGTTCACGGGCGCGGCCTCGGAGCGGCGGCGCTTTCTCGACCGGCTGGTGCTCGCCATCGACCCGAAGATGCGTACGCCGCTGTCCCGGTACGATCGGGCCATGCGCCAGCGCAATCGTCTGTTCCAGCTGCGGGAATATTCGCGCGCCTGTTCGAGGGGCTTGAGGAGCAGATGGCGGAAGCCGGCGTGGCCATCGCCGCGGCCCGGCTCGACGCGGTCGGAGCGGCTGACGGCGCTCATCGAGGAGACCCAGGAGGCCCGTGGCCAAGGCCCCTTTCCGCACGCTGTGCTGGCGCTCCACGGCACGCTCGAAACGGAGCTTTCGACCCGCCCGGCGACCGAGGTTGAGGACGTATTCCGCATCCTTCTGGAGGAAGGCCGGGAGCGGGATCGTGCGGCGTCGCGCACCCTTGAAGGAACGCATCTGAGCGACCTATTAGTGGTGCATGGGCCGAAAAACGCGCCCGCCGCCCAGTGCTCCTCGGGGGAGCAAAAGGCTCTCCTTCTCGGCCTCGTCCTGGCCAAAGCCGAGCTGATCAAGACGCTCGAAGGCACCGCCCCGCTCGTCCTGCTGGACGAGGTCGCGGCGCACCTGGATGCAGCCCGCCGGGAGGCGCTTTTTGGCGAAATTCTGCGGCTTGGAGTCCAGGCCTGGATGACTGGAACAGACAGAGAACTTTTTTCGCCGATTGCGCAAGATGCCCAAATCTTGGCGGTGAATCGGGGTAGTATCGATACGTGAATCAGGGGGCCTCTCGGGGCCCTCGGCGGAAGACCTAAAACCACCTTCAAAGACACCTCAGGGAACCATGACACCAGCTGCCAAACGCAAGGCTGAAGCCGCTGCCGATTACGGCGCAGAGTCGATCAAAGTGCTGAAGGGGCTCGATGCCGTGCGCAAGCGGCCGGGCATGTATATCGGCG
>NZ_LPWD01000122.1 GCF_001723295.1 Methyloceanibacter marginalis | reverse complement strand
CGTCGCCGGACATCAGGGCCCGCTCGCCGGCGTCCATGCCGCACTCGAATGGGTCAGGGTCAACCGGCCCGACGTCGAGCAGGTTGTGACGGTCGCGACCGATACGCCGTTCTTTCCCGCCGATCTCGTGCACCGGCTTCTCTCGGCGCCCGGCGATGCTTCAGGCTTCCGCGTGGCGCAATCCGACATGGGCGTGCATCCGGTGATCGGGCTTTGGCCTATCGGGCTCAGTGAGGCTCTTGAGACCTCGCTGGAGCGTGGCGAACGGAAGGTCACGGCCTGGACAAGGGATCATGGGGCGGTGCCGGTGTTCTTTTCAGCTGTCGATGTCCGCGGGCAAAGTATCGATCCCTTTTTCAACATCAATGCGCCCGAGGACCTCGCCGCGGCCGAGGCCCTTCTCAGCGAGAGGGCGTCATGAGCCCTCCCCTCTTCGGCGTGGTCGGCTGGAAGAACTCGGGCAAGACCACGCTCATGGCGCGCTTGATCCATGACTTCAGTCAGCGGGGCTATGAAATTTCGGTCATCAAACATGCCCATGAAAAATTCGAGATCGACCATCCGGGACGCGACTCCTTCAAGATGCGCGAGGCAGGCGCACGTCAGGTGATGCTGTCGTCGCCGCGCCGCTTCGCCTTGATGCGGGAACTCGGGAACGCGCCGGAGATGACCTTCGAAGAGCTGTTGCCGTACGCAGGGCCCTGCGATCTCATCCTGGTCGAAGGCTATAAGCGCGAGGCTTATCCCAAGATCGAAATCCGCAGGGATGGCGCCGCATCGCGCGCGCCGCTAGCCGCGGAATTTCCCGAGGTCGTGGCCATCGCCTCGGACAAGCCGGAGGACGAGTCGGAGCCCCTGCCCGTCTTCCACATCGATGCCACAGAACGCATCGTGGATTTCATCATTGCCACACTGGGACTCAAGCGCCCATGACAGCCAAGTCGGCCAAGCCAGACTCTAAGCTGATCGACGATTGCTTCATCCTCGACAAGGACCGGCTTCCACATCAGGAGGCCATCGGCATCCTCAAGGCGCGCGTGCATCCGATCACCGGAACGGAGCAAGTCCCGCTTGCCGAGGCTTGCGGACGATTCTTGGCGGAGCCGATCGTCTCGCCGCGGCCGATCCCAGCGCACGATAATGCGGCCGTCGACGGCTATGCCTTTGCATCATCGGACTACGACGCCGCGAAGGGAGCGGCGTTTCGGGTCATCGGCGAAGCAGCGGCGGGTCACCCCTTTCAAGGGTCTTTGCTCTCGGGTGGTGCGGTCCGCATCTTCACCGGCGCGGTTGTGCCGGCGGGTCTCGATACGATCGCGATGCAGGAAGACGTTCGCGTCGAGGAGCGTGAAGGCGCGCGCGGGCGGCCGTGCCGCCGGGACCTGAAAGCAGGCGCCAATCGACGGCTCGCGGGCGAGGATACGCAACCGGGCGAAACGCTCGTCGCGGCGGGTGCCCGGCTCAGGCCTCAAGATATCGCGAGCGCGGCGGCCACAGGGCTCGGCGCCGTGCATTGCCATGCGCCCCTCAAGGTGGCGGTGTTCTCGACAGGCGATGAGATCCTGCGGCCGGGGGAGGCCTTCGTCGACGGTAAGGTCTACGACGCCAACGCGCCGATGCTACACGGACTCATCAGAGCTGCCGGCGCCGAAGCCGTGGACCTCGGTGTGCTCCCCGATACGCGCGAAAGCGTGGTCGGGGCTCTTTCCGAAGCGAGCCACAGCTTCAACGTCATTGTGATCTCCGGCGGCGCCAGCCAAGGCCAGGAGGACCATGTCGTAGCGAGCATCGATGCGTTGGGTCAGCGGCATCTTTGGCAAATCGCCATCAAGCCGGGCCGGCCGATGAGCTTCGGGCAGATCGGAGATTGCGTCGTTCTCGGCCTCCCGGGCAACCCCGTGGCAGTGTTTGTGTGCTTCCTGATGTATGTTCGGCCCGTTCTCACGCGGCTCGCCGGCGGCGTTTGGCCGGAGCCCACACGATTTCCCGTACCGGCGGCTTTCACCCAAAGAAAGAAACTTGGGCGCCGGGAATTCTGGCGCGCGAAGCTCATTCGCAAGGACGGGCGTCTCCTGGTCGATAAATTTCCGCGTGACGGCTCGGGGCTTATTTCTTCTCTCCGCGAAGCCGATGGGTTCATTGAGGTAGCAGAGGATGTGGATGAAATCCGCATCGGGGACGTCGTGGACTTCATTCCGTTTTCCGAGTTTGGGCTTGACCAACGCTAGAGACGGCAAGAGCACTCGGAACGCCTCCCGTCTTTGAGCGTTTTTGCGATGGAGGTTCTCTATGCAAGACACCGACACGGACCGGGAACGTGCTGCCTATGATTTGGCGGAGCGGCTCTTCTTTGAGCTTGAGAAACACGGCGACCGCTTCTCACTCCGCAGAAAGATCGGGGATCATGCGCGCCGAGACGACTTGACCCTCGATGAGGTCGAGCAAGTGCTCGAGCGCTGGAAGCTCGAAGGTCCGCACGGCGGCTAGTACTTTCGAACAAGGTCTCTTGCGCATCGGGCAATTGGTCTCATCTTCAACACCATGCCTGGCCCGGCTCCATTTTGAGCAACTTTCGGGATATTTTTGACCCGTATGGTGGGAGACAAATTGACCGAACAAATGGCGCCCCCGGCAGTTGACCATCTGCTCGAGAATCACCATTCTTTAAGCGTCGTTTTGTCTTGCGGAAGAGACCGGCTCATGCCCGGCGCCGAAGGAGCAACCGCCCCGGAAACTCTCAGGCAACAAGGACCGCAAGACTACTGACACTCTGGAAAGCGGTCGCGCTCAAGCGTGGTCCACCGAAGAGGAAAGGCGCTGCGACGGTGGCGCCAAATCTTTCAGGTTTCGTGACAGAGGGGGCTTCTTGTCGTCGCGTGGCGAGCACCATGCGCGACCCGATGGAGCCTTAGGATGAGTGTCGAAGCCAAGACGTCGCCCAATTCTCTAAGACAGACGCCGCTGCACGCCCTGCACCTGGATTTGGGTGCGCGTATGGCGCCGTTCGCCGGGTACGACATGCCGCTAAACTATCCGGCCGGCGTTTTGGCCGAGCACCGGCATACGCGAACGGCGGCGGGCCTGTTCGACATCTCGCACATGGGGCAAATTCTGCTGCGCCCGAAGGACGGCGTCCTTACCGACGCCGCGCGCGCGCTCGAGCGCCTTGTGCCCGCAGATATCCTGGGGCTGGCGCAGGGACGTCAGCGCTACACCTTTTTCACAAACGACACTGGCGGCATCCTCGACGATCTGATGGTCGCCAACTGCGGCGCATACTATCTCCTCGTGGTCAATGCCGCGTGCAAGGAGAACGACGAATCCCTGCTGCGCGACAGCTTTTCCCAGAACTTCGATGTCGAGCCGTGCGACCGTGCGTTGATCGCACTGCAAGGCCCGAAGGCGGAGTCGGCGCTGGCTCACCTCGCCCCCGACTGCGCCGGCATGCGTTTCATGGACGTGCGAGAGTTGTCGATCATGGGCAAGCTCTGCGTGGTCACGCGTTCCGGCTACACCGGCGAAGACGGATTCGAGATTTCCATTCCGTCGGATGTCGCCCGCGAGATCGCGGAAGGTTTGCTGGAGAACCCGGACGTGGCGCCGGTCGGCCTCGCCGCACGCGACACGTTGCGACTCGAGGCGGGGTTGTGCCTCTATGGAGCCGACATCGACGCGGGGACAACTCCTGTGACGGCCGGGCTCACCTGGGCGATCCAGCCAATCCGCCGCCATGGCGGTGAGCGCGTCGGCGAATTCCCAGGCGCCCCTATCATTCTCGATGAGCTGGAGCGGGGCCCGGCAATACATCGCGTCGGCTTGGCGCCTGAAGGTCGAATGCCGGTTCGCGCCGGGACGCCGCTCTTCGTCGAGGAGGCCAACGAGGCACCAGTCGGGCACGTTACATCGGGTGGATTCGGTCCGAGCCTCGGGAGGCCAATCGCCATGGGTTACGTCCCCACGGCCCTGTCGGCGCCAGGAACCAAACTGTTCGCCGAAGTTCGCGGCAAGCGGCTGCCGGCGACAGTCACGCCCCTTCCCTTTGTCCAGCACCACTACAAACGCTGAATTCCCCGCCCAACAAGGAGGCAACCTTGCTGAAATTCACCAAAGACCATGAGTGGCTTGAGATCGATGGAGACGTCGCAACGGTCGGCATCACCGCTTATGCGGCGGAGCAGTTGGGCGATCTCGTCTTCGTGCAGCTGCCGGAGATCGGCACCACGCTCGACAAGGGCCAAGAGGTCGCCGTCGTCGAATCTGTGAAGACCGCATCCGACGTCTATGCCCCACTCGCCGGGGAGGTCGTCGAGATCAACGAGGCCGTCGTGAACGACCCCTCGATCGTGAACTCGGATCCAGAGAAGACAGGCTGGTTTTTCAAGCTGAAGCTCGCCGACTTGGGTTCCCTCGACGGCCTCATGGATGAAGCCGCCTACAAGGAACTCATCGGCTGAATGGAACAGGTCATGACACTACAGGAGAACTACGAACCTTACGACTTCGCCAACCGCCGGCATATCGGGCCGTCGCCCGAGGAGATGACGGCGATGCTGGAGGTGGTTGGCACGGAGAGCCTCGAGACGCTCATCGACGAAACCGTACCGGCAGGAATTCGTCAGGCCAAGCCGCTCGATTTCGGCATGCCGCTATCCGAGCGCGGGGCGCTCGACCGCTTGCGCGAGACGGCGAATAAGAACCAGGTTCTCACCTCGCTCATCGGCCAGGGCTATCATGGCACGATCCTGCCTCCCGCCATCCAGCGCAACATCCTGGAGAACCCCGCATGGTATACGGCCTACACGCCCTACCAACCGGAGATCAGCCAAGGCCGGCTCGAGGCGCTGCTCAACTTTCAGACCTTGGTCGCCGATCTTACCGGGCTGGATATCGCCAATGCCTCGCTTCTCGATGAAGCGACCGCCGCCGCCGAAGCCATGGCGCTCGCGCATCGCGTCACCAAGTCGGAGGCGAACGCCTTCTTCGTCGATGCGCAGTGCCTGCCGCAGACGATTGCCGTCCTGAAGACGCGCGCTGAGCCGCTCGGGTGGGAGATTGTCGTTGGCGATCCCTTCAAGGACGTGCAGCCAGAAAACGTGTTCGGGGCCCTCTTCCAGTACCCGGGCGTGGAGGGCGGCTTTCATGACTTCTCGGACCTCATTGCCAAGCTGCATGCAGCCAAGGCGCTTGCCGTCGTTGCGGCCGATCCGCTCGCACTCACGCTCCTGAAACCGCCCGGCGAGATGGGCGCGGACATCGCCGTCGGGTCCATGCAGCGGTTCGGGATGCCCATGGGCTATGGCGGACCGCATGCCGCCTACATCGCCGTCAAGGATGACTATAGGCGCGCGCTGCCGGGACGCCTCGTGGGTGTCTCCATCGACTCGCGCGGAAACCGCGCCTACCGGCTGGCGCTACAGACCCGCGAGCAGCACATCAGGCGCGAGAGCGCCACTTCGAATATCTGCACCGCGCAGGTGCTTCCGGCCGTAGTCGCATCCATGTACGCCGTGTTTCATGGACCCAAAGGCTTGAAGGCGATCGCCGAGCGTGTGCATCGTAAAGCGGCGCGCTTGGCGGACGGCCTCGAAAAGCTGGGTTTCAAGATCAGCCCCGATGCCTTCTTCGATACGATCACGGTTGAGGTTGGACCCTATCAGGGTCTCGTCATGAAGAATGCCGTCAACAACGGCGTGAACCTACGGAAAGTCGGAACCGACCGGGTCGGTATCAGCGTCGACGAGCGCACGCGGCCGGTCACCCTCGAGGCGGTCTGGCGGGCGTTCGGTGGCGACCATCTTGTCTATCGCGACGAATATCCGGCGTACCGGCTGCCCGCAGACTTGATCCGCACGTCCACCTATCTCACTCATCCCGTCTTTCACATGAACCGGGCGGAAAGCGAGATGACGCGCTACATGCGCCGCCTCGCCGACCGCGATCTCGCGCTTGACCGCGCCATGATCCCGCTTGGCTCATGCACCATGAAGCTCAACGCGACGGCTGAGATGTTGCCGATCACCTGGCCCGAGTTTGCGGAGATTCACCCCTTCGCACCGGCCGATCAGGCGCTGGGCTATGCTGAGTTGATCGAGGACCTTTCGAAGAAGCTCTGCGAGATCACGGGCTACGACGCCCTCTCGATGCAGCCCAATTCCGGTGCGCAAGGAGAGCTTGCCGGGCTCCTCACCATCCGCGCGTACCACAAGAGTCGCGGAGAACCCTATCGCAATGTCTGCCTGATCCCCGCCTCGGCGCACGGCACCAATCCCGCATCGGCCACGATGTGCGGCTTCAAGGTACTGGTCGTGGGGACCGACGCACACGGCAATATCGATATTCAAGATTTCCGCGCCAAGGCCGAGGCGAACGCCGCGAACCTTGCGGCGGCGATGATCACCTATCCGTCGACCCACGGAGTATTCGAAGGAACGGTGCGCGAGATCTGCGACCTTACGCATGCGAATGGCGGGCAGGTCTATCTCGACGGCGCCAACATGAACGCCCTGGTCGGCCTTGCGCGGCCAGGCGATCTCGGCGCGGATGTCAGTCACCTGAACCTGCATAAGACCTTCTGCATTCCCCATGGCGGCGGCGGACCGGGCATGGGACCGATCGGCGTCAAGGCGCACTTGGCCCCCTTCCTCCCCGGCCACCCCGAGACCGGCGGCAGCGCCATGACGGTCTCGGCAGCACCGTTCGGCTCCGCATGCATCCTGGCTATCCCGTGGAGCTACATCCTAATGATGGGCGGCGCCGGCCTCACGCAGGCTACCCGCGTCGCGATCTTGAGCGCGAACTACATCGCTCAGAGATTGGCCGGTGCATATGATGTCCTCTACACGGGATGCGACGGACGGGTCGCCCACGAGTGCATTATCGATACGCGGCCCCTCAACGCGAGCGCCGGCGTGACGGTCGATGACATTTCCAAGCGGCTTATCGATTGCGGCTTTCATCCTCCGACCATGAGTTGGCCGGTGCCGGGCACGCTCATGATCGAGCCGACGGAATCGGAGACCAAGGGAGAGTTGGACCGGTTCTGCGACGCCATGCTGGCTATACGCGAGGAGCCCCGGGCCATCGAGCAAGGCCTGTCCCATCGCACCAACAACCCCTTGAAGAACGCGCCTCACACCGTCGAGGACCTTATCGGCGAGTGGCACCGGCCATATTCCAGGGAGCGCGCGTGTTTCCCGGCGGGAGCGTTCCGCGTCGACAAATACTGGCCCCCGGTGAACCGGGTCGACAATGTCTACGGCGACCGCAACCTCGTGTGCTCGTGTCCACCGCTCGACTCCTATGTCAAAGCCCCCGAGCCGGCGGAAGCAGACGTGCTGGCTTCCGGGACGTGACCGCCATTGGCGAGAGCCCTGTTTCTAATCTGATGCAACGGTAGCCAAATGAATGCCCCCTATAGCGTCCTGATTGCCGATCCGATCCATGCCGACGGCCGGGCACTGCTCGCCGCAGAGGCCGGACTCCGCGTCGATGTGGAAAGCGGACTCGATGAGGCGGCGCTGACCGCGCGCATACCGGACTACGATGCTCTCATCGTCCGCTCCAAGACGCGCGTCACGAGACCGGTGATCGCCGCCGCCACACGACTGAGAGCCATCGGCAGAGCCGGCATCGGCGTCGACAATATCGACGTGGCCGCGGCGACAGAGCGTGGCATCGTGGTGTTCAACACGCCCGACGCCAACGCAACGACGACCGCCGAGCTCACGCTTGCGCATTTGCTCTCTTTGAGCCGCCATCTGCCTCAGGCCGACCGGTCGGTCCGCCAGGGCGAGTGGCAGCCGGCGCGCTTCTCCGGTGTCGAGCTTGCCGGAAAGACGATCGGCATTATCGGCTTCGGAACGATCGGACGCTTGGTGTCCCGGCGCTGTGCGGGGCTCAAGATGCGGGTGCTGGCCTATGACCCGTTCGTTGCGCCGGAGATCATGGAAGAATCGGCGGCTGAGCCGTCCGAGCTCGACGCGCTTCTCGCCAGTTCCGATTACATCACCCTTCACTGTCCGCTGACGGACAAGACGCGCAACGTGATCAACGCGAGCCGATTGGCGATGATGAAACCGGGCGCCCGGATCATCAATTGTGCCAGAGGCGGGCTCATCGACGAAGCGGCTCTGGCCGATGCGCTTAAGAGCGGGCAGATCGCGGGAGCCGCTCTTGATGTCTATGCGAAGGAGCCTCCAACCGGCTCCCCGCTACTCGCGCTCGACAACGTCGTTTTGACGCCTCATCTCGGCGCCTCTACCGAGGAGGCGCAACAAGCCGTCAGCCTCAGGATCGCCCAGGATGTGGTTAGGTTCCTGGCGACGGGCGCCGCGGAAACGGCGGTCAATCTTCCACGCGTCACGTCGGACCAGCTCGCGCGGACGATCCCTTACCAGCAGCTCGCCCATGCCCTCGGCCGGCTCGTGGGCTCACTTTACGAGGGTCCTATAACGGAGCTCGTGGTACGGCTGTTCGGTCGTGTCGCCGAGTTGGATTCGCGGCCGATCACGGCAGAGGCCTTGGTCGGGCTCTTGAGTCGGCGCATGACCGGCCGCGCAATCGTGTCAACGCCGGCCACCTTGCAAAATTGCAGGGCATCGAGGTCAGGGAGTCGCGGACGGAGAACGCGCGAGATTTCGTCTCTCTGGTTGAGATCTGTGCGATTTCCGGCGACAAGAACACGACTGTCGCCGGCACTCTGCTGGGCGAGCGCCATGCCCGGCTGGTGCGCATCGACGACTATGACGTGGAGGCGGTGCCGGAAGGGCACTTTCTCTTTACGCGGCACCACGATCAGCCCGGTGTCGTCGGCGCTCTCGGTGACATTCTCGGCCGGGAAAACATCAACATCTCCCGCATGCATGTCGCGTCGGCGACTCCTCCAAGACGGCAATCGCCTGATCAGCACGTCCGCTCCGCTATCGGCGAGCGCGCTGACCGAAATCAGAGCCTTGCCGCCGATCGAGCAGGCCGTGGAATTCGAGCTGTGACGCGGACGAAGCGCCGGTTCGACATCGTACTGCTTCGATTGCGACAGCACCTTGAGCCGTATCGAGGGGATCGACGAGCTCGCCTGCGCGCAGGCCTCGAGCAGGACGTCGCGCCGCTCACCGCCGCTGCCATGGCGGGAACGATCCCGCTCGATGCCGTCTATGCTGAGCGACTCTCGATGATTCGGCCCGACCGTGATTCACTCGATTGGTTGGCACGACGCTATGTCGAGGAGATGGTTTCGGGCGCATTTGAGACGGTCGCGC
>NZ_LPWD01000121.1 GCF_001723295.1 Methyloceanibacter marginalis | reverse complement strand
ATCAAGCTCCCTTGAAGCCGCGCTCGCGTGCGCGGCTGAGCGCCTCGTCGCGCCGCTCCGCGCCGTGGGTCGATCCCATCGTCAATGCATTGAGGCCGTAGATCTCCCCAGTCCCGCCGAACGTGACCAACGTCACCTCCTTGCTTTCGCCCGGCTCGAACCGCACCGCGGTCCCTGCCGGGATGTCCAGATGAAAGCCGAAGGCCGCCTTGCGATCGAAGTCCAAGGCCTTGTTGATCTCGAAGAAGTGGAAATGGCTGCCGATCTGCACCGGACGATCGCCCGTATTCAGAACCTTTACCGTCACCCGGTCGCGGCCGGTGTTGATCTCGATGTCGCCGTCGCGTGTGACGATCTCACCAGGAATGACGGCATCGGTATCTTGCTTCTGCTTTCCGGGCCGTATCGGATCGTGCACGGTTACGAGCTTCGTGCCGTCGGGAAAGGTGCCTTCCACCTGGATCATCGGTATCAGCTCGGCCGCGCCCGGCATCACGTCGTCGGTGGTCAGAAGCGTCGAGCCGAAGCTGATCATGTCGGCAACGGACCGGCCTTCCCGTGCGCCTTCGAGGATCTCATCGGCGATATAGGCGACGGCTTCCGGATGATTGAGCTTCAATCCCTTGTTCTTGCGTTTTCGGGCAAGCTCGGCCGCGGTGAAGATGGTCAATCGCTCAAGTTCGGTCGGTGTCAGGAGCATCGGAACATTCTCCCTGCCAGGATCAGTTGAAGAACAAACGTGCGTCGCGGGTTTCGTGCCGCATGGCGGCAATTTCGGCCGCAGGTGCATACGACAAGAGCTGGTCGAGATCGCTCGCCGGTAAGTTGGCGACGATATTTTTGATGACCGCGTGCGCCTTGGTCAGGATTCGCTGCGCATCGAGATGCCCTACGATCCCGAGGCGCACGGCGGCGCCAAGGAGCCCGACAGTGGCCGCGTGCGCCGACATGGCGCAGGCGGAGGCCTCCGACGCCCCGACGTGGAACCAGAGCAACCCCCTGAACGGCCGGCAGATGACCGGCCACCGTGCCATACCGCACCATGTGCGCGGTATGCGCCGCGCCGGCAGTGCCGAGCTTCTCGTGCACGCCGAGCAGAGCCGCGCCGGATTTTCTCGAGCCCTCGCGCAATTGCTGCGGCAGGGTCAGGGTCTCAAGCGCCGCATCCACCGCCGCGACCTCGTCGAGTGCGCCATGCGAGCGGTAAGCGGCGAGAATAGCGGGCAGATCGCACGTGCCCCATCGGCCGACCAACTGCCCCTCGATGAAGCCGAGAAGATCCTCCGCGTTCCGGACCAACCCATCGCGGTGCAGCCCTTCGAGCCCCAAGAAAATGCAATCGACCCCGTTGGGAAGAAGCTGTCCCCGTGCTGAAGCGTCAGGAGGAGGGTATCGTCGCTCATGACGCACGCTCGATGCGGCCGTCCGCCAGAAGGTCTGCAAGACGCGTCAGATAATCGGCCTCAGGCCCATGAAGCGCGATCTCCAGCACCGGGCCGTCGAACCGAACCTTCCAATGCATGTTTCCGGCGAAATAGCCGAGCTCCAGCGCCGTGGCGGGATCACTTGTCTTGAGGCGAAGCCAGTTCTGCTCGCGGGACCGCACAACCACGGCCTTCTCCGCGCCGAGCATCAGGACCGCACCGTCCGTAAGCATTTCCCGCCGGGGAATGGCAATGGCGTACTCCGTGCCTTGGTCGCCGGTGACGCGAAGCCGGTGCCGCTGCATGTCCTCGGGCTGGAGCGCGAGATACTCGACCCGGCCCGCGTGCTGAAGCCCATGCAGCCTGTCGGCGATCTCCGGATCGCTAGCCTGGCCGACGATGCGCTCCAGCTTTTGCATGCTCGCCTTTCCTTCGTCTCGGTCTCCCGCCAGTGCCGCTCAGCCCCGACGCACTTCCCCGATCTTCCTCATGCCTGAGCGGCCGCCACGTCGGAGCGGCGCAAATTGGGATCGACCAGTTCGCCCCTGGCTCTGGCCATGGCCGCCATGATCCGGAGCACCGCGCAGACCGCGAGCCGCGAGGTCGTGCCGCTGATGTCGTAGACAGGCGCGAGCTCGGTCACGTCGATGACGCTCACGGATTTGCGGGCGCGATGATGTCCGCAACCCGGATCATCTCCCGGCTTCAAGCCCGCCGGGCTCGGTCGCCGTCACGCCCGGCGCCGCCGAGGCGTCCATGACATTGAAGTTGAAGCTCAGATACTGCGCGTCGGTGCCGCCCCAGACCTTGTCTGTCGCTTCCTGCATCACCGCGTCGATGCCGCGATCGAAGACCTCGAACATGGGGTAGAAGCGAAGGTCCCGCTCCTTGGCCAGGTCGATATAGTCCTTGGGGTTCATCGAATTGCGGGCGCCGACCAGGGCGACGTTCTCCGCGGCGAGATTCGGCAACTCGGTGATCCGCGCCATGGCGCAAGTGCTCAACAGCTTCTCGCCGGCCCAGCTATCGGCGAGGTCGAGATGGGCGCCAAAGTGCAAGCAGCCCATCTTCTTGTCCGCCCCAATATAGTCTGACAGCGCGCGCGCGACCTGGATCGAGATCGAACGGTCGCCGCCGAGCACAATCGGCGTCACGCCGGCCTTAAGCACCGTGGTGACGGCGCGATAGATGCGTTCCCGGGCGCTATCGGGATTGACCTTTGGCATCGGCACGTCGCCGCAGTCGACCGCCATCCCGTCGAGGTCCACGCCGAACTCGAACCAGTAGGAGAGATATTCCTGAGAGGCGATGCGGAACTCACGCGGACCGTCCTCGCTGCCGGGCTTGCCGACATTGCCCTCGTCGAACGGAACGCCGACAAACGCATATCGCGCGCCGTGCGCCTTAAGCGCTTCGGTCTCGAGCGGCACATGCGGCGCGCGCAGGAAGGTCAGCTGGCCGGGAGCCCGGTAATTCTCGCCCCCCTCTCCACCGAGGGGTGAGAACAAATGCGCATAACTTTTCGCGGGATTCATTGCTGTCTCGCTTTTCTCTTTGTCGCGTTGGCGGTTACGGTTTCAGTCCTTGGTCGCGCAGGGTCTTGGCCCTGCTCCCTAGAAAATGGCAAATCATCAGCACGGCGGTCTTGATGCTGATATGGCTCGCATCGAATTGCGGGCAGAGCTCAGACACCTCCATGATGTCGGCGCCGAACGTGCCAGCCGTGCGCGCGAGCTGGATCACCTCGCGGCCCTTGAAGCCGAAGCACTCCGGCGCCGTGGTTCCCGGCATGCAGCTTGAATCGATGGAATCGGTGTCCCAGGAAAAGTAAATCCCGTCCGTGCCGTCCCAGGCGCGCGTAAAAATCTCTTCGGTGCATTCCACGACGCCGCGCGAAACGACCTCCTGCATGGGGATCAGCCGAACATTGTTGTCGACGAAGAAGTCGAACCAATCCTTCGGGTTGAGACCGTTGCGCGATCCCATATGCACCATGTTCTTGGCGTTGCAGTTGGGCAGGTCGAGCGCGCGCGACGGACCGGAGCAATTGGTGAAGGCATTTCCCGCCCAGTCCGGCGCCGCGTCGAGATGGCAGTCGACGTGCAGATAGCCGATGCTGCCGTTCTTGTGGAAGTCGGACAGGGCACGCGCACCGGGGATGGGAACGGAATGATCGCCGCCGCACAGCACCACCTTTGCCCCGCCATGCAAACACTCCGTGAGATAGTCGTAGATATAGTCGTGTGATCTTTCGTTGTTGCCGGGCACGATCGGCACGTCGCCGCAATCGACCAGGTTGTAATAGGTGAGCAGGTCGACGTCGTACTCGAACATGTACGGAAAGTACTGAGTCGAGGCCTCGCGGATGCCGCCGGCGCCCTGGGAGGTCCCGGTGCGCACGATCTGGCCCTGGTCCCACGGCACGCCGATGAAGCAAACCTTGGCGCCCATCTCGCGGATGGCGTTGCGGTCGGGCGGGCAGTACGGCGCGTTCAGGAACGTCGTGATCCCCCGGGACTTGAACGTTCCGTTGTGCAGCCGCGGCGAGTAGATGTGATCGTCCGCTCCGGTATGCTGATGCGGACCGCGGAGTTGATGTGGCACGTGCTGCCATGCGCCGGGCGCAGTGTTGCTCATTTCATATTCCTTGACTTGAGAGGCTGTTGTCCGTGGCCCCCGCCGAGGCGTGGGCGCCAGCAGGAGGCGCATCCGCGCCGACGAGTTCGATCGAGGCGAGCTGCATCTCCCGCCCCGTGATCACTTTAGGCGTAGGATGCCCGCAATCGGGACAGCGGAAATTGTAGTGTCCGGACGGCGTCTTGATCGCATCGCAGCGGACACACATCACGGTAAGCGGCACCTCGTCGATATAGAGCACCGCGCCATCGCAAAGCGTGCCTTTGGCCGCGGACGGAAAGCAAAAGTGAAGCGCTTTGGCGATGCCGCTCAAGGCTCCCATGCGGATCCTGATCGAGCCCACGCGGCTCGCCCCGCGATCCCTCGCGTGATCGCAGACCTGCTCCACCAAGGCACTGGCGATGGTCAGCTCATGCATGGCAAAGGGCCTTTCTAGCGGCCTGGGTCGCAGCGCCGGTCAACATCTCGATCCACGCCTCCATCCCCTCGCCTGTCGTCGCGGAGAGCTGGAAGATGTCGAGATCCGGATTGATGGATCCAAGGTGCCCGATGCAGCGCTCCACGTTGAAGTCGACATAGGGCAGCAGATCGATCTTGGAGATCACGACGGTCGTGGCCGCGGCAAACATGTCCGGATATTTGAGCGGCTTGTCGTCCCCCTCGGTCACCGAGAGGATCGCCACCTTCTGCGCTTCTCCGAGATCGAAACTCGCCGGGCAGACGAGATTGCCGACATTCTCGATGAACAAGACGGAATTCCGGACAAGCGGCAAATCTTCCATCGCGTGCTCGACCATGTGCGCGTCCAGATGACAGCCGCGTCCGGTGTTAACCTGGACAGACGGCACGCCGGTCTCACGGATACGGTCCGCGTCGATGGAGGTCTGCTGATCGCCCTCGATCACCGCCACGGAGAGCTTCTTCTTCAAGGCGGTAATCGTCTTCACCAGAAGCGTCGTCTTGCCGGAGCCAGGGCTCGAGACGAGATTAAGCGCAAAGACGCCCAGCCGTTCGAACCGTTCCCGGTTGGCCTCGGCATAAACGTCGTTCTTGGCCAGGATATCCTTCTCTATCAGCACCAAATCATGGTGCTCGTGGCCGATATGCTCATGGCCGGCGTGCTCATGCCCGGAATGGGCGTGATGTGTCCCGGGTCCGCACCCGCATACGCTGCACATTGTTTCCTCCTCGCCTGTCAGATCAGCATTCTTGAAGTGCTTCTTCGCGGTCGTTCCGCATCTCATCGCGCATCATGTGCATGATCTTCTTCTCGATTTCGTGGAAACCTTTGGCCTCTATCATTTCCTCATGGCTTGAGAAACGCCGCCCGTCCTTGAACTCCGTCACCATGTTCTCGCGAACCGTTCCCGGATGGCGCGACATGAAGATGATGCGGTCGGCCAGGAAGATCGCTTCTTCGATATCGTGCGTGACGATGAGCACCGTCACCTTCGATGTCTCGACGATGCTGATCATCAGCTCCTGCATTTGCCACTTTGTCTCGGCATCGAGCGCGCCGAACGGTTCGTCCATGAGAAGAATAGACGGTCCGTTGGCCAGCGTACGCGCGATGGCGACGCGCTGTTGCATGCCGCCGGAAAGCTGGCACGGATAAGCGTTCTTGAACTTGCTGAGCTGTATCATCTGGATGAAATGGTCTGCCTGCGCGCCGCGATCGGCCTTCGACACCCCGTTGATCTTCATGCCGTACTCGACATTCTTCTGCACCGTCATCCAGTCGAACGAGGTGTAGCGCTGAAACACCATGCCGCGTGACTTGTGCGGGCCGTCGATCTGCGCGTTGTCCAGGAACATCGCGCCGGAAGAAGGATCTTCGAGGCCCGCAACCATCCGCAGCACGGTCGACTTGCCGCAGCCGGAGGGACCAAGCAGCGCGCAAATTTCACCCTCCATCACGTCGAAGGACACGTCATGCACCGCATCGATTGTCTTGCCGCCGTTGAGCCGATAGCGCTTTCCGACCCCGCGGACAGCGAGTTTGGGAGATGCGGCCTGAAAGGATTTCGGTGGCATATCGTCGAAGTTCCTTCTCATTTCGCTGTGGGACCTAGAAGAATCTCAAATATTCGTGCTTCTCCCACTCCGTGACCGTCTCATGGAAACGGTCCCACTCGTCCTGCTTATGGGTCGTGTAGAGCCTGTGCATGGTGTCGCCGAAGACCCGCTTCGCCAGAGGGTCCGCCGCAAAGCCCGCAATGGCTTGGTCAAGATTCTGGGGCAGCGGCTTTACCTTGAACGCCTTACGCTCGTCCGCCGTGAGGTCGTACAACGACTTCTCGAGCGGCGGTCCGGGATCGACATTCTCCTGGATGCCTTCGAGCGAAGCCGCGCATGTGAGCGCAAGCCCGAGATAGGGATTCAGGCACATATCGGCGGCGCGGTTCTCGACGGCGAACCGGGCCTGCGGCAGGCGGATCATCGCCGAGCGGTTGTTGACGCCGTAAGTCATGTGGGTCGGCGCCCACGTCACGGTGCCGCCTTCGAACTCCCGGGCTCGGGCAACGAGCCCCTTATAGCTGTTGACCGTCGGACAATTCACCGCCGTGAGCGCAACGCCATGCTTCAGAACGCCGCCGACGGCTTGCTTCGCGAGATCGCTCCAGCCTCCCTTGGCCTTATCCTTGAACAGATTGCCGCCAGGATCGGCGGTGGATTGGACGCTCCAATTGATGTGGGCGCCGCTCCGCCAGTCCCCTTGCGCCGGCTTCGGCATGAACGTGACGAACATGCCGTGGTTCTTGGCGATCTCCTTCAGCAGGACGCGCAGGAGCGTGAAGCGATCGGCCATGGCGAGGACGTCGGTGTAGTCGAAATCGACCTCGAACTGCGAATAGGCGCCCTCGCAGACGACGTTCTTGAGGCCCCAGCCCATCGTATTCAGATGCTCGATGACGTCGGCCAGGAATGGCATTGAATCGAGCGTGTACTCGACGTCGTAACCGAACGCCTGGCGCCGAGGACGAAAGCCCTCACCCGGAAGCGGATCGTCGTTGATCGCCTTGACCGGTTGGCCGTCCTCGTCATAGCGCAGGACGATGAACTCAGGTTCCAGGCCGGCGTAGAACGCGTAGCCGGCGTCGGCCGCCTCTTGCACCGTCCGTTTCAGGGTCATGCGCGGGCAAACGTCGTAGGGCGCGTCTTTGTAGAAGAGGTCGGCGAAGACGATCGCATATTCCGGGTTCCACGGGCACACGTAGAGCGCATCCAGATCCGGAATGGGAATTTGATCGGGATCGGCCGGTCCGAGCTCGGGAAAGGCCGCCACGGAATGGACCGCAAATTGCGGACCTTTGCCCACACATAAATTCTCGAACTCGGAGATCGGCACCGGCTTGGTCTTTGGGCTGCCCAGGATATCGATCCAGCAGGAGAGCACGTACTTCACGCCGGCTTTCTCAAGATCCGACTTCGCCTGATCGATACGCTTCTTGTCCGCAATCGCGTCCGACATTGCCGACGGATAAACCCTAGACATTCACTTCCCCTCGCTCATGATTTGATGTTGCCGGCGGGCGGAACCAAGCGTGCAGCCCACCGGGATGTTGTCGCGGACTCAGCCCCGATAGCCGCTTTCGTAGAGATCTTTCAGCAGGCTGCAGTCGATGCCCTTCTCGGGCGGATACTCCTTGTCGACCGTGCCGAACTTGACCCACCAGCTGTTGGTCAGCTTGTAGTATTCGATCATCTGACCGTTCGTCTGGCCGAAGGGCGGATCGCCGGGCGCAACACCACAAAACTGGGCAGCTTGCATGAAGGTGTAAGGGTAGAGGCCGCCATCGAGGCCGGTGCCGTCCTTGCCGATGACAAGCTCGACATCGGCAACCGACATCTTCATGCCGTCGGCAATGATCTTGTTGGCCTCTTCGGGATTCTTCTTCCAGTAGGCAATGGCGTCATACATTGCCTTTAGGGCTTTCAGCGCGGTCTCCCTGTTCTTTTCGGCCCAATCCGCATTGATGAAGTGCGCGTCGGCGATGATCGCGCTTTTCGCCCATTTGGGATCGGCGGTGCTCGCAACCACCTTCGAGCCCTTCACGGATTTCAGGGTCTGCTCACCGAAGGGCTCCCAGAGTTCCGCGCCGGCAACCGTTCCGCCAATCATGGCGGCCGCAGCCTGATCCATGATGACGTTGACATATTCGACCGAGTCAAAGGGCAAACCGTTGTCTTCGAGATAGATCCCCATCATGATCTGCGGCAAACCGCCGACCATGACCGCAACCTTCTTGCCTTTGAGGTCCTCGGGCCCATCGATCTCGGGACGCAAAATGATCTTGTCGGTTCCGTGCGAAAGATTGCCGTAGGCCATCATGCGCACCGGCATGCCTTGCGAAGCGCCGATCGGTGCAAACTCCGCGGTGCTGGAGACGATGTCCATTTGTCCAGAGGACATCAGGCTGAAGCTTTGGAACGGATCCTCGATTGCCTGGTATTCGACGTCCAGGTCGGGCGCAAGTTCTTCTCTTTGATGATGTACCACCAGCCATAGCCCGGCCAGGTAAGCCCCGCGACGCGGACCTTCTCCTTGGCGACAGCCATGTCGGCGGCGAACAGGGCGAGCCCCGCCACGGCCAATGCGAATAGTAGGGACTTACAATTTGATAGCGGCAGCTTCTGCATAGTCTTTACTCCCGTCGAGTTGAACAACACACTCCGCTTCTCCGTCATCGCTGTCCGTTGGCCACAAACGGAAAGAGAACTCGGTACGCCAATCGAAAGAGGAAATCGAAAAACAGCCCAACCATGCCGATGACGAGAATCCCCGCCATGATCTCGTCGACCTTCAGGAAGCGCTGGCCGCGCATCATCACGGCGCCGATACCGGTCGTCGCCGCGACGATTTCCGCGATGACCAGATACGTCCAACTGACCGCGAGCATCTGGCGCATGGAGACCAGAATTTTCGGCGCCACCGCCGGCAGCACGATGGTCGAAAGAATCTGCCATCGGTTTGCGCCAAGGGTCATCGCCGTCTCGATGAGCTCGGCGCGCACGGCCCGTGTGTGATCCATGATCAATGTGATCAGGAAGAAGATGACGCCGATGAAGAGAAGCGCGAGCTTCGAGCCTTCGCCGACACCGAACCACATCAGTAAAAGCGGAATGAATGCCGGTGCCGGGAGGTAGCGCCAAGCGCTCACGAACGGATTGAAGAAGGCATCGACCGTGCGGAACGATCCCATCAACACGCCGAGCGGAATGGCAATGGCGCACGCCATCGCGAAGCTCAGGAGAATGCGGTAAATGCTGATCCCGATGTCTGAGAGAAAACCGCGCTCCGCGATCATGGTGTAGAGCGTGGCGAGCACCTGGTGTGGGGGCGGCATGAAGAGCGTGTCGATCCAGCCCCGGGCGGCGGCAAGCTCCCACATCCCGAAGAACAGCACCCAGACGGAAATACCAAGCAGCAAAGACCAGACGACCGGGATCGGCTTTTGATACTCGAACCACCTCTGGCGACGCGGCTTGGTGTTGGGCGCCTGCGCGAGTTCCTCTCTCTCGACGACTCGTTGCCCAGCGCCCATGACTAGGGTTGCCCCCATTTGAGCATGTTCTTGTACATTGCCAATCCGACCATGGGCTCGATCGAGAGCAAGTCGTTGCGGCTGTAGCAGTGCTCCCGCAAGAATTGCGCGAGCTGCTCGTGCGTCTCGCAGATCACTTCGATCAACAGGTCGTAGCGGCCGGCCACGAACAGGACGTAGGTCACCTCGTCCCGGTCTCGGAAGTAGTGGGCGGCCTCCTGCGGATCGTGGGAGGCGGCGACCTTCAAGCCGACCATCGCGTAGGCGTCGTAGCCGAGCGCCATGGGGTCGGCGACACCGATGATCCGAAGGACCTTGGAGTCGATGAGCTGGCCGACGCGGTTGCGCACGGCCCCTTCCGAGATGCCAAGCTGCTTGGCAATCGAGGTGAAGGGCGCGCGACCGTCCGCCTGCAAAAGCTTGATGATGGTGGAGTCGATAGCGTCGAGCCCGCCCGCCGATCCCGCGGACTGAGAGCCAGGCCCGCCGGCCCCGCCCAACCGCCATGCGCCGGACCGCCTTCCAGAACCTAGTGGCTTTCTTGGCAGCGCCATCCCCACGCCCCTGTTCTGCGCTTCTCGAAGCTTCAACCCCAAAGTTGATACGAAAAGCGACGTTGATCAAGGTGTTTTTGTACGTAAGCATCATTTTTTGCCCATAACATATGCGATTTTCGTTTTAACTCAGTAGGCTAATGACGCTTTTCGAGGCATTGCCGTCTAAAGAGGAGGGGATCGCAGCAAAGAGCCTGATAAATTGCATTCTCCGTAACAAAAACCCTTGCTTGGATATCTTTTTCGTACAAAATGGCTGGAATACTTTCGATACGCACAATCATCACGGCTGTGAACGAGGGAGGTTCGAAATGAGGCGGAACATGCTGCGAGTGGCAGTCATTGCGCTCGGCCTAGCCCCCACCGCCGCGCTCGCGCATGTCGGCGTCGGGCAGGCGAGTGGCATGATGCATGGCTTCATGCATCCACTGGGAGGCGTGGACCACTTGCTCGCCATGATCCTGGTCGGCGTTTTCGCTTACCAGCTTGGGCGCAAGGCGCTGGTGCTGCTGCCGCTGTCCTTCGTCGCGCTCATGGCGCTCGGCGGATTGGCCGGCATTGCCGGCATGCCGCTGCCCTTCGTTGAGATCGGCATCGCCTTGTCGGTCGTCGTGCTCGGCCTCGCGGTGGCTTTCGGCGTCAATGCGCCGGTGGCCCTCGCCGTAGCTCTCGTGGGAGCGTTTGCGGTCTTCCACGGTCACGCTCATGGCGCCGAGATGCCCTTGGGCGTATCCGGAGCCGCCTACGGCCTAGGCTTCGTGCTGGCCACCGCTCTGCTTCACGCCGTCGGGATTGGCGTCGGCGTCTGGTTGGCACGCTGGGCAACAGCTATGGCAAGAGCTTCTATCGCGTGGCGGGTGGCGCGGCCGCAGCCGTCGGTTTGGTCCTGCTGGTCTAATCCGCGACACAAGCTTCACTGTTTTGCGAAAGCGGCGCCCCTTCGGGCGCCGCTTTTGCTTTGGTCACGCTTCGCGCCGTGCTGCCAGATCAGGTGTTGTTCGTGCCGCGCTTTAGCGCCTCTCGGGTTTTTGCAAGAGATAGGTGTCCATGATCCAGCCTTTTCGCGCGCGCGCTTCCTGCCGCACGCGTTCGATCTCTTCGAGAACGTCCCCCAATCTGCCCGAGACGAGGATCTCGTCCTCGGTCCCGACATAGGCGCCCCAATAGATCTCGACGTCTTCGTCCACGGTCTTGAATGCCATTTGACCGTCGAGCATGACGACCACGCTGTCGGCATTGTCCGGGAAGCCCTCGGCGAGTTTGCGCCCGGTCGTGAGCATAATGGACTCGCCGATGCGGTTGAGAGGAATCTTGTGCGCCGCGGCCAGCGCTTGGACACTGCTGATACCGGGAACGACCTCGTAGTCGAGATCGAGACGTCCCTTGCAGCGAATTTTCTCCAAGATGCGAAGGATGCTGTCATAGAGGCTTGGATCACCCCAAGCGAGGAAGGCGCCGCACTCCTCCTCGCCTAGCTCCCCGACGATCAGTTGCTCGTAGACGCCCTCGACCGCGTCGTGCCAGTCCGCGACGCCGCTGCGATAACTCTCGTTGGAGCTGTCGCGAACCGGGTTGTCGAAGCCGACGACCCGGTAGTCCGTGCCCTCGACGAAGCGCTCGATGATCCGGCGCCGCAACGCCGCCAGGTCACTCTTCTCGGCGCCCTTGCTGGGAACGAAGAACACGCTGGCTCTATTGAGCGCGTTCACGGCCTGGACCGTGATGTGTTCCGGGTTGCCCGCCCCGATCCCGACGA
>NZ_LPWD01000120.1 GCF_001723295.1 Methyloceanibacter marginalis | reverse complement strand
TTGCCGATCCCTACGGTCTTTCTCCGGCCAACGCTGGCCACGGCCCGCGACATGGGCCTCATTGCGGCGGAGGTCTTCACCGATGCGAGGCTCCTGCCCGCTTGGGCCTGCACCGAGCGCACGCTCCAGATCGGCGGAAAAACGCCGCGCACGGTCGCCCTCAAGACCAGCCTCGAAATCCTCGGCGAAGGCAGCGTGCTCGGCGCCAAGACCGGCTCCCATGTCACGAACGGCATCTTCAATTTGGTGACCGCTTGGCGCGCCCCGAACGGCCAGACCATTGTCGGCGTGGTCTTGGGAAGCACGAGCAACCCCGCCCGTTACAACGAGATGCGGGCGATCATGGCGGCCTTGCCGCTAGAGTTCCCGGCCCTCGCCGGACCTGCTATGGGAGCCGCACCGCAAAACAGCGGCGCGGGATGCCGATAATCCAGTACAATCCGCCATCGCCCCGCCGCAAACATGAGACAGCGTGGGTAGAGTTGGCCGGGAACAGAAGGGGGCGCAGATGATACCAATCCATACAGGACCGCTGACCGCGCTTGCCGCGATGGCATGCCTTGCGCTCGCCAGCCCCTCGGCGGCCTGGGCGCAGGCCGGCACGGTCACCAAGGACATGCAGAATTTCTGCGTGAACGACTACAAGAAGTTTTGCGGCGACTGGGGCCTGAACTCCAGCGGTCTCAACCTTTGCATGCGCAAGGCAGGCCCGAGCCTCTCGCCGGCCTGCGTGCAAGCCCTCGTCAAGGCCGGCAAGGTCTCGCAGGCCGAGGTCGACAAGGTCAAGGCCCAGGCCAAGGGGCGGTGATGACCGCGTTCGATCCGGCACCCCGCCGGGCGCATCTGAGAAATCCTAAACCGGGAACAAGGACGAAGACGATGAACCGATCTCTCTGCCTGAGCGTGCTTGTTGCCCTGACCCTTTCCAGTCCCCCCGCCCTCGCCGCGGAGACCTGCACCCAGATCGTTTCGACGGGCACCCTCAATATCCGGCCATCGCCTTCAAACAGGGCGACCGCATCGTCGGCGCAGCGCCGAGCCTGGTCGAGACCATTGCCAAGGATCTCGATGTCCCGCTCAGCTCCAAATACGAAGGCACATGGGCCGAAGCGCAAGAGGCCACCCGCGAAGGCAAGGCGGACATGATCGTCGGCATCTATTACAATGACGACCGCGCGCAATATCTCGACTATGTCCGGCCGGCGTTTATCTATGATCCGGTCGTGGTCTTCGTAGCCAAGGACCGCAAGTTCTCCTTCAAGGACCAGCAGGACCTCATTGGCAAGAAAGGCGCGACCAATAAAGGCGAGAGCTACGGCACCGCTTTCGACGCTCATGAAGGACAAATTGACGGTCACCCGGACGGACGGCATCGACGCGGCTTTCGAAGCCCTTCTGAAGGGCGACGTGGACTATGTGATCGCCGGGTTCTACCCGGGCGACGCCGAAGCGGAAAAGAGCGGGATCGAGGATAAGGTCGAGGCCTTGGAACCCGCGCTTCTGTCGGCCGAGATGTTCGTTGCGTTCTCCAAGAAATCGCCTTGCGCAGCCATGGCATCGAAGTTTGGCGAGGACGTCACCAAGCTGACCACCGACGGCAGCTTCCATAAAATGCTGACCGACGCCCGGGCTGAGTGGGATGCGAAATATGAGCCAAAGGGCGGCGCCGAGTAATCGGCCGCGGACTGCAGATTGGGTTTCCGTGGCACCGACCCGGTGGATTGGGGTGCCGGGCCGTGCCATAATCTCCCGGAGGGAGTAGCGTAGATGGCCGAGCACAAGATTCTCGGGATTATTCTTTCCGTCGGCCTGCTGATCGTCGCTGGCATTTTTTGGATGCTTGACGACGCGGAGACGGGGACAGAAGATTCCGGGGTGGAGACCGTTTCGGTAGCTCCTCCCGACACATCAACAGGCAACGAGGCCGCCGCGCCGGAAATCGTCGGTGAGCCGCTGGACGAGGCAATGGCCGGGAAGGTCCTGGTCTCCAATCGGCCCGTCCAAGTTCTGGCCGAGCCTTCGGCATCCGCATCGGCGATGTTTGGCTTCCCCGCGGGACGGCCGTTCCGCCCAATCAGCCGCAAGGACGGCTTTATCCGCATCCAAGACGTGCGAAGCGGGGCAAGCGGCTGGATCGAGGAAGCGGCGCTTGCGCCGGCGCCAACCATGCCGGTCGAAGCGGCCCCGAGTTCCGCGCCGACACAAAGGTCCGCCACCTCCGGAAGCCAGCCTTCCAACAAGCGGTCCTCCGAGCCGGCGACGGCTGCCGCCGAACCGGCCCCAGCGCCCCAGCGCCGTGGCCTCTTTGGCGGTGGCGGAATTCTCGGCGGTCTATTCGGCGGCCGCTAACCCGGCACGACGGGCTTGCGCATAGCGCTGTCGACTGACCTTCATCAGAGCTTTGGGGTACGAAGAGCGGAACGCTGGTTCCGAATGGGGCGTTTTACGCTCATGGATCCAGCCTCGGAACTCTCAACCCGGTCACGAATAGGGCTCGTGATCTATGGCATGACGAATGCGGTGCTGTTCGGCATCGGCATCGTTCTCGTGCTTTCGATCGAAGCCCTGTCACAACACGCGTGGGTGTTGATCCCGCTCGTGGTTGCGGTGAGCTTGATCCTCGCTTGGCCGGTTGCCTGGTGGGTGGCGCCGCGCTTGCGAAAGCCCTTGTGGCGCAGGCGGGAGCTTGCCGTCGAGAGAGAGCCTGTCGGCACCCCGGAGGAGCGACGGGAACTCGCTGCTAAAGCGGCCGCCGGCCCGTCCCGATCGGAACACCGATGATCAGGTCGACGCTGGCGGACTCCACGCCCGCCGGTTCGGGCGCTGCCCAGGTGTTGCGCTCGTTGTCGAGATGCGCGCCGAGCCACACGAGTACGATCGCACCGGTAAAGGCGAGCAACTCCAGGAGCTGGTAGCGGCGAACGGCGCGCCAGACGTTCCTCGGCCGGCGGGGCCTAAAGAAGCTCCTGCGCTGATAATGGGGTGTGATCAGGTGGACCATCGGTGTCTGCTTGGCACGGTTTCCGGCGGGGGTTCCGCGCCGGGGCTCATCGGTATACGAGTGATCTCCGAAAAAACCGTTCACTGCGGGCCTCGACGGCCATCCGCCGCCGGGTAAAGCGACTCAAGGTGAGCAAATCGTTGACGGTGGAAATGCCATGCGCCTGCTTCTCGTCTCCGATCTCCACTATTCGCTGCCGCTCTTCGATTGGGTCGCGGAGGTCGCCGGCGACTTCGACGTCGTCGTCATGGCCGGCGACCATCTCGATCTCGCCTCGCTCGTGGACGGACGCGCTCAGGCGGCCGTCGTGAAAAAGTACTTCAGCCGGATCGAGGCCAAGACACGCCTTCTGATCTGCTCCGGAAATCACGACCTCGATTCGAAGACGCCGGCCGGCGAGAAGATGGCCAAGTGGCTTCTGGGCGCCCGCAACAAGGGCGTGCTGTCGGACGGGGAGTCGGTCGCGATCGGTGACACATTGTTTACCATGTGCCCCTGGTGGGACGGGCCCGTGTCGCAAGCCGAGATCGGCGCGCAACTTGCCGAGACCGCGAAGGAACGGCGGACGCGGTGGATCTGGATCTACCACGCCCCACCGGCAGCCTCTCCGGTCGCTTGGGGCGGCCAGCGCTACTTTGGCGACGATGCTCTGCGAAAATGGATCGAAAAGTATCAGCCCGACATCGTCATGTCCGGCCACGTCCATGAGGCGCCCTACGTGCAGAACGGCTCATGGGTCGACCGCATCGGCGCCACCTGGATCTTCAACACCGGCCACTATCTAGGCGCGCCGCCGGCCCATATCGTCATGGATACGACTGTTGGCGAAGCGCTGTGGTTCTCCGCCGCCGGCAATCAATACATCCGATTCGAAGAAGAGCTCACGCGTCCCGTGCCGAAACTGACGGCATTGCCGGATTGGCTCACAGCCGGGGATCCGCCTCCCGCTCCGAGCCAAGGCTGAAATCCTCATCCTGCTGATGGATCAGCACGTCCAGCACCTCTCCCACCATGCCGAGATGATTGCTCTGATGTTCGAACTGCCGCTTGAGATCGGCGAGATAGGTCGTGGCCGCATTCAGCCGTCCGGCAAGGAGGCGGCCCACATGGAAAGCGATCTCGGGATTTGAGCGGAGAAAGCTCCCGGCGTCGTCGAAAGCGTGGACCTCGATCGGCGTCAGCGCGCGCACCGTCGCCGTATGCGGCCGGTTGAGCAGGACCGACATTTCACCGAACACCGCACCTGGTTCCTCAACGACGGCGACCTGCGTTTCGCCGCGCAGCACCTCGATGGAGCCCGACTTGAGCACATAGAGGTGACCGGACGTCTCGCCCTCGGGCAATAGCACCGAGCCGGCCGCCAATTTCACGAGCGGCGCGTCGCGGCACATGTCGAGAATTGAGCCCATTGGGCGAGCGTATCGCGCACGCGAGACTTGTCAAACGGACGAATTCTCGCGCTGCGGGCGGCGCCCTACTGGCCGGTGAGGAAATTATCCAGAAGCTGCTTGGCCGCGTCCTCGGCGTCGAGCTTTTGGGTCTGCTGCTTGTTTTTCTTTTTCTTGGCCGATTTTTTCTTGTTGGATTTATCCGCTTTCGGCTGTGCCTCCGGCGTCGTCGCCGCGTCCGTCTCCGGCGTGGGCGCCGCTTGCGTGCCGCCGAGCAAGCCGCCGATGCCCCCGATCAGCGCATCCTTGTCGACCTTGCCGTCTTTGATCACGTTCGACAGCGCGCCTGCGCCAGTGCCATCGAGGCCCGGAAGATTCTTCACGCCCTTGCTGAATTCCTTGTAGCGCTGATAGGCCTCGGCCGGATTCTCGAGGATGCCCTTGATGTCGGGGTAGAATTTCGGGTGCGACCACGGACCGGTAATCATCACCGGCACGCCAAGACCGGCCATATCCTTCTTGCCCCCCTGCCCTTCAAGCGAGGCGACGAGCTGCGGATCGACGCGGAATTTGAGCGTCTGCCCGGGAAGATCGACCGTACCGGCGCCGTTCATGCGCACGAGCGGTCCAACCAGATGCAAGTCCTTGGTCGTGGCCTGACCCTTGGCAACCTTGAAGGTCGCGCCGAGCGAGGCGAAATCCGTCTTCTCTGCTTCGTTGCCTTGCCATCCCTCGACACGCCCGTGCCGAGACTGCGGATCATCTTCGCGATATTGACTCCGCGTATGGCGCCGTTGGCGAACTCGAGATTGGCGTTACCGCTGAGCGCTGAAACGATGGCCCGCTGACTCGCCCCGTAGCCGCTCAGATCCATAGACACCGTTCCGCGGCCTTGCAACCGCTCGAAGCCGGCCGCATCGCGCAGGAACGGATACGCATCGAACTTGGCGAGCGAAAGCTTGACGCGCTGCGCCGGCGTCTTGCCGCTGGCATCAACCGCGATGGCTATGTCCCCGGTGCCATCATAGAGCTTGAACTTCGACAGAGTCGCATTCAGCTTGCCCCCATTGAGCACCGCCTGCAGTGTCACCGGAGCAACTACGATTTGATCGTAAATGAGCTGCTCGGCGGAGATGTTGAATTTGCCGTTGACCGCCTTGAGCGGCGAGAAGTCGATCTTGTCGTTGCTCCATCCCGCGGTCGCTTTCTTTCCGCCGCCACCACCGCCGCCGCCACCGGTCGAGGGCTTCGACTTCGCGATCCCCGTCATTGCATTGACGTCGAGGGTCTTCGCAGCCAGCGCCGCCACAACGTAGGGAACCTGATTGGCGAGATTGGCCGAAACCTGCCCGGCCAGCACCGTGCCGCGCACATTGGCGCGCAGCGGATTGATGGTGACAATATTGTCCTTATAGACGGCGTTGCCGGCGAAGGTGTCCCGGCCCATGGTGGCCGTGAACTGGCTCAAGGTTGCGGTGTCATCTTTATAGACCGCGGTCCCGGACAAAGTCTTGTCGCCGGACTTCGCGCTGAATTGAGTGAGTGTCACCGTATCGTTCTTGTAGGACGCCGTGCCGCTCACGCTCACCGGCGCCTCGAGCATACCCGGCGCCGAGGCCGTGATCCGCACAGGGGCGGGCGCACCTTCGAGAAACTGGCCGAAGGCTCCGATCGACCCGTTGGCCTCCATCGCCTTGCCGTCGAAGACGCCGCTCGTCTCGAACGACAACGGCGCGTCGTATCCTGGAAGCGATGCATCGAGATTGAGTTTCTCGATGCGCTTGCCCGCTTCGCCGCCGGAGGCGGCAGGATTACCGTACCGTTCTCAATGACGAGCTTGTCGAGCGTGAGGTTCCTGAGCTTCTCGGCGATACCCGCCGTCCCGCTTGCGCCGCCGCCAGCGGGCGCACCTTGAGCGGCATCGGACGCGGCATCTCCCGAAGCGGCCGCTGTCTTCTGCGGTACGGCGATGACCGGATCGACGAGCGTGACCTCGGTCACCCGCATCTTGCCGTCGAGCAGGCCGCGCAGCATCAAGCCGAACTTGAGCTTTTGGGCCGTGGCGAATTCGGCATCGCTGCCGGTGGCGGGCTGCGCGACCCCGACATCCTCCGCAACGAGATCGAGCGAAGGGAAAAACGTGATGTCGACAGGACCGCTGACCCGGAGCCGGTAGCCGGTGTTCGCCTCGACCTGCGCGAAGAGCTGATTGCGCAGCTCCTCGGTAGAGATGAACATGGGGCCGATGAAGACGACGGCCGCGATGAGGACGACGATGGCCGTCAGAATAGAGAAAATGAGCCGCAAAGCGCCCCTCCGCACGTCGAATGCAAGCTGATTCACGAATTACAACCGATTCCCAGGGTAGGGAAAAGGCGTTTGAAGACGGCCGCTAGTCCTCGGCGTCATTCAGCGCAATAGCCCCGAAATACGGGCAAATGACGGCCAAGACCAATGGGAGCTGTCGGCGCGGATGGGCTTGCTCTGGAGGGCCGGGGCTCATACACCAGGGGGTCGTACCCTGCGACGGAGACTGCCTATGCCGCGACTAATACTCCTGCGACACGGCCAAAGCGTCTGGAACCGGGACGCCATCTTCACCGGCTGGACCGATGTCGACCTTTGCGACAACGGCATCGACGAAGCCAAGCGGGCGGCGGCGCTCCTCAAGGACAGCGACATCAAGTTCGATCAGTGCTTTGCCTCGTATCTTCAGCGCTCCGTGCATACGCTTTGGCTCGTTCTGGATGCGCTTGAGCTTACCTGGCTGCCGGTGCGCCGGAGCTGGCGTCTCAACGAGCGCCATTACGGCGCGCTGCAAGGGCGCAAACGGGACGAGGTCATGGAGGAGGTCGGCCAGGAGCAACTGCACATCTGGCGCCGCAGCTACGCGGTCCGGCCGCCTGAGCTTGCCGAGACCGACCCGCGCTTTCCGGGCAATCAGGCTAAGTATGCCCGCGTTCCGCGCCGGCACCTGCCACTGACCGAAAGCCTTAAAGACACCGTGGCGCGCGTCTTGCCGTTCTGGCAGGAACGTGTCGAACCTCTTCTGATGGATGGACGCACGCCGCTCATCTCCGCCCACGGCAATAGCCTGCGCGGACTCGTGAAATATCTCGACGGCATTTCGGATGAGGATATTCCTCATCTCGAAATCCCGACCGGAAAACCACTCGTCTACGAGCTCGACGACGGCTTGCGTACGATCCGCAGCTTCTATCTGGAGGACGGCCGGGAGGCGCACGCTCTGCCGAAAGCAAAAGTCGCAGCCTCGACCGCGTGAGCGAGACGCCGCCGACCTCTATTTGTCGGTGAGAACCATGACCCCGTCCCAGTTCTCCGCGACACCGCTTGCGGTAAGGGTTTCGGTCCGCGCCAACAGCTCGGATGCGCTGACGTCCCCGGGCCTAAGCTTCAGGAGTTTGTCGCACGCCGCTGCCGCTCCATCGAAATCCCGCGCAAGATAGGCGCTCATCGCCTCTTCCCCCAGAGCTTCCATAAGCAGCTGATCCGCGGTCGCGAATTCGCGGAGTGCGATCAATTCATACACCACGATCCCCTCCACCTTGCCCCTCACCGCAAGTTTGTCGAGCGGCCGCGCGACGCGTCCGCACCTGCCAGCTCCCGCGTGCGCTGACCAATGATGATCTCAAGCCCCGCACGTTTGCACTGCATCTCGAGGCGGCTTGCCACGTTCACGGGATCGCCCATTACCGTGTAGTTCATGCGCTCGTCGGAGCCGATATTCCCCACCAGCACGTCACCGGTGTTGATCCCTATGCGCGCACGAAATGCCGCACGGCCTTCCTTCGCCCAAACTTGGCGGAGGCCCTCAAGCCGCGCTTGACATCTGAGTGCAGCCTTACAGGCACGCAGCGCATGATCCGAAACGTCTTGGGGCGCGCCCCAGAACGCCATGATGCGTCGCCGATGAATTTGTCGACCGTGCCGTCTTCGCTGCGGATCACCCCGCTCATCTCTTCGAAATAGTCACCCAATTGATCGACCAGCTCATTCGGCGAGAGCGTCTCGGCGATGGCGGTGAACTCTTCGATGTCCGCGAAGTAGACCGTAAGCTCACGTGTTTCGCCGCCAAGCGCCGCCTCCTGCCCGCGCAGCATGAGGTCGCGCACAAGGCCTGCGGGCACATATTTGGCGAAAGAGCGCAATCCGCCGGTCATGCGGTCCCGCGCCGCGTGCATGGCGGCAATCTCTCGAATGGCGCTTGTCTGGGACGCACCCTCGGCGCTGAAATCAAGCCGCCCGATCTGATCGAGATCCTTGGCGATGCCGCGCAAAGCCCGGCCCATGGTGCGCTCGGCGATGAATACGCCCATTAATACGCTGAGCAGCGCCGCGAGGGCCGCGATCCACGCAGCCGCGCGATTGTTGTCGTAGATCCGCCCGAGAAGCGCTTGCGCCGGCACGGCGATCAACACCGTCCAGTCCGGCGTGCCGGTTTCCGAGAACGGCGCGCTCACGGCGAGATAGCGCTCGCCGTCCGCCAAAACCTCGAAATGCCGTTCGCCGCCGGGAGACGCCTTCGTGTGCGCGTAGGCCTTGGCCAACTTCTCGTCCTCGTGCTCTTCGGCCGGTATCAGCTCCGGACCGCTCTTCCGATCCCGCACCGTCTGCGCCAGCGGGTGACCGATGACGCGTCCCTGCCCGGAGACGATGTAAATGTCGGCATGGGACTGCGGTCCGCCGAGTGGAACGGCCGATTCTCGAATGTCGCGCAGATATCGCGCGATGGCGCTGAGTTCGTACTCCATGAGCCAGACGCCGATCATATTGCCCTCGGCGTCGTCCTGACGCTCCACCAGCACCACGCCAGGCTGGCGCCGCGAGGCGAAGAGAAAGGGCTCGGACCACGACGCTCGTCGGACTCCTCGGCGACCGGCCACCAGGGCCTGGTGCGCGGATCGAAGTCGCCGAGCCTGTCGACGATGAGCGCGTAGGAGCCGTCAGGCTTGATCCGGTAGTCGCGATAGCGCGTGCGACCTTCCTCCCGCTCGCGATCGGTGAGGCGGATTGAACCGTCCGGTTCGCGATAGGCCGCGAGGTAGCGCCATCGGCACCGCCATAGGAGCACCAGGTGACGTTGAGATGCGCGAGAAGACAGCGATGGAGATAGTCGAGCAAGCCTTCGCGATCCGCCGGGTCGATCAGGCCCTTCTCGGTCAACAAGCGACTCAAGCGGAGCTGAGCCCCCGCCGACTCCACATAGCGAAGCGCCTTCTGTCGCGCGTCCTCGATCATCTCGTCGGCGAGGTCGCGCCACAGAAGTTCGACCGTCGCCCGCGAGTTGAGATAGGCCGAGACGCCGATGCCCGTGGCCGTGGGCACGATCGCCGCGAGTAAGAGCGCGATCAGCGCAAAGCGAATGGTAATGCGCGGCATGCTGTTGGCCAATTCACTCCAACGTCAGCCGAACCCCGCCGGGTGAATGCCGACTAGCGATACAGGTCGCGTGAATATGCGCCGCACGCGCCCTTCAGGCGCGTGTCGCCGCCGAGCGCCTGACAGATATAGACCTTCTTCAAGGGATCGTTGCGGACCTGTGCGTCGGTCACTTTCCAACCATAGCTGCGCGCCACCCGCGCGATCTCCAGCTCTTGGCAATAGGGCGTTGAGATGAGGCCGCTCTTGTTCACCTGAAAAATGCCCTGGCATTTGATCTTGGCCTCAGCATCTGGAACCACGGTGAAAGTCAGAACCGCGGTACCGACAACAGCAGCCACGGATGTCAGCTTCGAACGTTCACGCATCTTCGTCTCCTTCCACAAGCTTTGCAGCTTGTTTGCGTCAGCCCTCGGCACGTCTGACGCTACCATTCCACCGATTGTAGAACGGGAATAAGGCCTTCGTCCCCATTGGCGTAAGCTCGCCATTCGGCCAGACGGCGGCGGGACTGCCATCGCTGACAAGCGCCCCGTTTTCAAGGGCAAGGCGCGGCAGGGGCAAGCAGACGAACCGCTCGCCGACGATCCAGAATGAGCCGAGACCCGCCATGAAAGCGTCCGCGAAGGGCAGATAGGCATCGTTCAAATCTTCGAGAGCCTCGCTCTGGACGCTCGCGCCGGCGATGACGTCCCGCAAGGCGGAAGAAACCAGAGAGGCCACGTTGTGGCCCTGCTGGCCCGCCTCACCCGACAGCAGATTGAAGAGCGTCAAGCGGAAGAGCTCAAGATGCAGCGCCTGAGCGATCCGCTCCTCCGCCGCGCGTTGCGCCTCTTGGTAGGCTTGCCATACAGCTGCGTCCCGCTGGAGCTCGGCCACGGCCTGATCTTGCATGGCCTGCATGGTCAACGGCCAGCGGGAGGCCTCCGGACTCTCGAAGTCGACCCCTTCGAGCTCGCCATTGGCCTGCCGAGGTCCCATCGCCCAGGTGAAGGACACGTCGCGAAAGCCGATCAGCCGGGCATGCCGGCGCACGGCTTCCTCGACCGCGAGAGGATCGAAATAGGGCCGCTCTGGGTCCACCCCATTCAGCCGCGAAATAATCTTCTCTACTTCATCCACGGCGTTGCCCTCCCGTGAAGCGCCCTCCCAGGGACGCGGCCAACAGAACGCCCAGCCCTTTTTTGGGTCTTGGTCTTGAGACAGTCAGCCTAGTTGTCGCTGTCCGCCTCGACGATGATTTTGCCCACCATGCCCCGCTCTTTCATATTCTGGACACCGAATTCGTAGGTCCCGGGCCGGATAGCGACAAATACCAGTTCCACCTCGCCGACATCCTCGAACGAAATTTTTTCGAGCGTCTGCGTGCTGATCTCGATCTCTTCCGCTTCGATCTTGCGGATGTAGATATTGCGAAAGAACTCAGGGGCTATGACACCGTACTCAAAATCCGTTTCCGCCATTATTTCCCAGCGATAGCCCTGGCCGACCTTCAACCGGTACTCCTTGGGCTCCATATGAAAATTGTTGTCTTCCGAGCCGAGGATGAGCGGCTCCATGTCCTCCAGATGATGGACGGCGGGATCGAACATGAACTGAGCCTGGGTCAGGCCGAGCGATCCCAGCAGGCAGGCCGCACCGGCAGCCAATACGATACCGATTTTCCACATTAAGACGCTTCTCCTTGCTTGAGCTTTGTCAGCGAAACGTCTCCTTCCCGGGGGCGGACTATAGGCCCACGGGGCGCCGCTGTGAAACGCCTTGCGGCCTCTGCCCGCCGACAAAATCGAAGTGAAGAACAAGCGAGAGGCCAAGCCAGGACGATCGAATGTCGGGGATCGCGCTAATTTCCGGTGCTTACGGGATCTTCCGCCAGGCCGAGGGCGATAAGCGCAATCCGGTCCGGACGCCTCATCTCGTCGGGGGACATCAGGCTCATACCGTGCGGATTTGCATACTCCCAGTAGGCCCATGACGCACCGAGCGCATCGGCCTCGCGCCGCACCGCATCGAGCCAGAGGAACCGGTGCGCGTCGAGCGCGCCGCCGTGCCACCCGCTCTCGGCCATGGCGCCAAACTCGCCCAGCAAGAGCCGATCGCCGGGTACGCCGTGCTTCTTGGCCCAGGCACGGACTTGGTCGAAGCGGGCTCTGAGAGCGTCTTCGTTCCAGCCTCCCGCAGCATACTCGTCGAGATAGCGGCTGATTTCAGCGAGCTTTGCTGAGCGCTCCGCAGGGGTGGGGTCTTTTTCGTCTACCAGAAGTTCCGAATAGACAAGCGACAAAGCCGTTTCGCTCTCGGTCACCGGCCAGGGTGCTCCCTTGACGAGGCGGCTTTGTGCCGTGCCCTGATGGGTGAAGCCGTGCGGCTCGTAGAAGTGGAAGCTGTACAGCAGGCGATCATCGCCCAGGCGACCCGGATCGAGTTGGACGAGGCCGGTAATATTGCCGCCGCAAGCGCCCGTCACCACCAGAGTCAGCTCGGGCGCGGCTTGCCTCGCCGCACGGACGAGACCGGTCAGCACGGTCTCCCATTCACGCCCGCCCGAACCGTCACAAGGATAGTATTGGGGCTCGTTCATCAGTTCGAGCGCGACCTTGTCCGTGCCGACCCGCTCGAGCATGCGCGCGACCCAAGACACCGCGGATCGGTAGCGGTCACGTATCGCTTGGTCAGATCCGTTCTCGATTGCTTCCGGAGACCACGCCTTGACCTGGCCGACCGGATGAAGATCGAGAACGACTTTCAATCCCGAATTCGTCACCGCGCGAACGGCCTCCTCCAACCGGCCGACGGCAACATCGCGGCGCGTGCCTTCCGAGGCGAGCAGCGGGCCCGGATCAACCGAAAGGCGCACGAAATCCAATCCGAGCGCCTTGATGCGTGCAAAGTCATCGGCACTTCCCCATTCCGCCATGTCGCGGTAGGGCGGCCATTTGTAGTCGCCTTCGGCGTGAGCGGCGCCCAGTTCAGCCACTCATGGATGCTTACGCCGCGCTTGAGCTGGAGAGGCCCCTCGCTGGCGCACACATTCGCCGGCGCGCCGGCTCCGACAACGAGCGCGGCGATGAGACCCAAAACAAGCAGCAACGCGGCGAGCCAGCGCGACGGCGCCCGGCGCTCCAAGAGTTCATCTGCATGGGTCATGTCGCATTGACTCCGGCGAGGTTCAGTCTCTGGTCGATGAAAGGACGCTTGCCGCGCGCGTTGCCCGCGAGCTCGGAGACGAGCGCGAGATCGAAGCGGAGGCCCGCGCCGACGCGTCCCTGAAGCTCGTCGACGAAGAGCCGCGCTTCCGGCTCGCCGCAGCCTGTCCGCGGCACGACCTTGACGACACAGCGTCCCGGCGCGTCCTGGTAGAATTGGAACTCGGAGACCCCGAAGAATTTGTCGGGATGCACCGGCACGATCGTCGGTGTGACGATGTGGTTGCCCTCGGCGCCGACGAGGAACTCGGGCTGCCGGCGCGGCGTAATCGCGCGGACCTTCAGGCGCCAGGCATTGTGCTCGTCGGGAAGGCGCACAAGCTCGGCCGTATCGCCCGTCTCATAGCGAATGAAAGGCATGCCTGTGGAAATAAAGCCGGTACCGACGATGCGGCCGCGCTGGCCTTCGCGCGTCACTGGTTGGCCGTCGCGGCCGATCAGCTCCGCATGGCCGTAAAGCGGCTCGAACGCGTACACATCCTCGGCCCCGGCGATCTCCGAGGCGAATAGAACACGCTCGCTCAAACCGTAGAACGGCGCGATCGTGGCTTCAGGCAACGCTGCGCGGATTGCGTCGCGTTGATGCTGGAACAATGGCTCAGAGATGGGGAATACGCCCTTGATGGGACGCTTCAGCTGACGCCCCGTTTGCCAGATATGGCGGCAGAGAACCTCGATGGCCGAAGGATAGCCGTGGAGATAGGCAATGCCCCGCGCCTCGATCTGATCGAGATAGAGATTCATGCGTGACGCCGTCATGGCAAAAGGCGAGCAACGCAGCTCCTTCAGGCTGGCTTCCCATTCGTAGGGATGACGATCGACATCCGCCAGGAGAAGTCCGCGCAAGACACAACGCGCCGTACCCTCCCGATAGCCCGTGCGCGCCCAGACGTCGTTGACGAAGGCGAACTCACGCGGGCTACGGTCCTTGTCGAGCCAAAACAGAAGCGGCTGCCCCGAAGAGCCGGACGTCGAGGCGCGGTCGAGTGTCGCCGCCGGCTTTGCCAGCACCGTCTCTCCGGCCGACCGCACATCCTCCTTGGTCAGAAGCGGCAGGGCCTGCAAGGTGTCGAAATCGGCCTGGGTCAAATCGGGACGCGTGCCGAGGGCTTGGCTGATCCGCTCCCGCCAGAACGGGCTCCCCGCGTAGGCGTGACCAGCAAAGCCCTCAAGGCGCCGAGACGCCGCTTTTGCGCGAATCTCGCATCGCTCCGGCTGCGCGCGACCGCGCCGCGCCAAGTCTGATAGGCACGCCCGTACTTCAACGAGACAGGGAGCAGCGCCAAAGCGGGACTCACCACGTCGCGTAAAGCCTTGGGACTGCGCACATAGGCGCCGCGGGCGATATCGAGGACGCTCAACCTACACCTCCAAACACGGACCCCAGCCCCTCCTTGCATCTCTCGGGCCAATCGCTTCCCGTGACGCCGGGCACTCAGGACCTCGTGACCGGCGCCGTGTCGTAGCTGGCGATCAGGTCGGACAGCACGACGTCGCCGGTGAAATGCGTGACGATTCGCGCCCGGGCGGCAGCCGACAACGCCACCCAGGCGCCGGTCTGCCAGAGTTCCGCGATCGCTTCGGCGTATTCGGCGGCAGACGCATCGACCGGCAACACGCGCCCTGCGTCCGCGACGACCGAGCGGTTGAAGCCCTGCTCAGAACAGACCGGCACGAGACCCTCGGCCATCGCCTCGGTCAGTGCGTTGGAATGACCTTCACCGAGATGACTGGAGGGGAAGACGAAGAACTGCGCTTGCGCGGCCCGGAGGCGGGTTTCTTCCGGAGACAGCGGACCGGCCCAGATCACGGGCAGGTCATTCGTACGGTCTTGCAGTCTTGCGAGATAGTCCGCTTCGCCGCTGCCGATCACCTCGAGCGTGGTGTCCAATCCTGCTCCAAGCAGGGCTTCGAGCGCGCCGATGACTTTCTCGATGCCCTTCTCAGGCACGATGCGGCCCAGAAACACGAGCCGGATCGGCCCTCGAGTCGAAACGATCCGCTCCCCGGAAGCCTCGGCTCCCGGTACGCTGACATAGTTCGGAAGGTAGACGATCGGTCGCTCACGGCGCGCTTCCATGAAGGCGAAATATTCCTTGCCCTCGACCGCGAGCGTATCGACGTGCCGCAGCAGTGCATCCGTGAGGGCGCGATAGACCGAACCGTACCTTCCATAAAGTTCGATGAAGTATCCGGCGCGAATGTCGAACAAGACCCGCTTGCCTAAGGCCCACGCGATCAAGCACAGCATCGCCTCGGGATAGAGGAACCCCCGGTAGAGGGGGGTTAGGTGCAGAACATCGAAGTTGTTGCGCTGCCGTATGATCTCGAGGGCAATACCGGCGAACCGACGCAAATAGGCGAGCCCCTTGGTGGCCTGCGTACCGCGCGTCACAGGATATGGCAGTTCAATCACGTCGCGCCCGCGCCGTCGAAGGTCGTCGATGAGGCGGCGATTGGCCGACTCGTAACCGCCGCGCGCAGGTTCTCCAGGCTGGGCGATGGGACCACAATAGGCGATACGCGTTGAACGCGTTTGCGCGTCACTTCTGATGGCCGCGTCCAAACACGGCGCTTGACTGATCGACCCGGTCACGACGCACCCATCGGCTTTTGCACCAGGCGCGCGAAATGCTCAGTGAGTGCCGTACGCATTTCCAGTACGTTGAGAGCCAGGGCAGCGGCGACATAGCAACCCCGCCTGTCACGATCTCGATCACAAGCCCGACCACGCCGTCGGGGGGCTGAATGACCCACAGGGCTGCCAGCATGACGCCGACGGCCACTGTGATGCGGGCCACCTCACCGAAAGCATGCGGGATGTCGAGCAAGCGGCGGCCGACGAGCCAGCTCGCGGCGAGCGATGCGGCGAAGGCCAAGCAGGCGCCCGCGGCCGCCCCCGGAAGGCCCCACATCTTCAAAAAGACGTAGATCAGCGGCGCCGTAAGGAGCGTCGCCGCAACAAGGTCGCCAACTGGACGAGGACGCGCCGCGTCACGTGAAATGCCACGTCGAAATAGTGGTACTTCAGGTTGACCAGGAGCGCCGTCACGGCGACCCACGGGACGATGGCGATGGCGCCGGCGCGGAACTCCTCGCCCAGCACCACGGACACAATCTCACTCCGCAAGGCGATGATGCCTGCGACAGCGGGAAGACCCAGCGCCAGCAGATAGGCACCGGCCTCGCGCATCCGGGACTGAGCGCCGGGATGCCCTTCGGTCTCGGCCGAGCGCATGATGATGGGGAACGCCGACAAGGCCACGGCCGATGCCAGCATGCTGATCGGCTGTTGGACCAGGTTCTGAACCGCCGCATAGATACCGACCGCGGCAGGACCGGCCACAAACTGAATGACGTACCGCTCGGTCAGCGGGATGAGCGCTTGCAGCGCCGTAAGCGGCACGATCGGTCCGGCGTAGGACAGGATCGACTTCACGACCGTCCTATCGAGCGCCATGCGCGGAAGGTCCGGCGCGAACGAAAGGAGACAAACCAACGCGACGGCAATATTGGCGCCCACGAAGCCGGCGCTCAACGCCATGAAGGTCGGCTCCACCAGCGCGACCAAGGCCAGGCTCGCCCCGAGCGACAAGATCGCCCGTGCCACCTCGATCATGAAATAGCGCGAAGCGTTCTGCTCCGCCTGAAGCTCCGCCAAGCGCAACCGGACAACGCCGCTCGCAAACGTCATGGCGACGAGCAGGGCGAAAAAGCCGACCCACTGGTCCGGCGCCGCGAGCAGGGTCAACAGCGCGGAGAGAGGAACGGACACGACCAGCGCCAGCCCCGTCATCGCCAGGCACGTACGGCGCAGAACGGAAAGCGGCCTGCCGTCTCATGCTCCGGATGAAGGCGCAGAACAGCGATCCTGATCCAATTCAGCAGGACCGTGTCCATCAGCTCGGCGGAGATCACGAAAAGCGCGAAATAGCCGTATTCCGCCGGCGCCAAGAGTCTCGAAAACAGAATGAGCGCGACGAAGGCTGCGAGCCGCGGCAGGAGGAGCGCGCCGCCATAGATGACCGCGTTGCGCCCCAGCTCGCTTTTCACGCTAACGCTCATGACCACACTCCATCGCGCATGGGGGGGCTCGTAGCGGAGCGGCGCGCCCGCCGCCGGAGATCTCCGTCTCTGCACCAGCAGCGGAATGCCGATCAGCGCGATGGAGAAAAGAGCGAGGGACGGGCTCTTGGTGCTGAGCGAGTTATTGGTGCTCGCCACCAGAACGAAGTTCATCACGGCAAAGGCGATGAGGCGCGCGGCCCCGGGAGATCGATCGGAAGAAGCCCAACAAGGACAGCGCAAAGACGACGAACAAAATGGCGCCGAGCATCAGGAGAATGGCAATCCAGCAATTCTCGATGATCTGAACGTCCTTATCGAGCTTCAGAATGAAGTTCACTTCCGCGAAGTCGACGCCGTAAAGCACGTCGTTCAGGCTCAAATAGTCGAAGAGCTTGAAGGCATCGACGCGCGCCTGCGCGCTTTCGTCGAACCGCGCCAGCGCTACGATGCGCTCACCAAGCACCGTGCCGAAGGTCAGCACCGCACCGGCGGCGAGCGCGAGCGTCCCGACCAAGGGCGCGTTGACCAGCGTGGAAAGGCGCATTTCGCCGCGAAGCAGCGCCCGGGCCCCGAGCAACACTGCCGCGGCCGTGCCCATCAGGAGCGTGATGGCGAAGCCGCCCCGCGCGCCAAAGGCCAGAATGCCCGCCATGCACACCGAAAGGACGAAGGCCTTGCGCCAGGCGCTCCACGGCATGGCCAGAACCAGGAACATCATGGACGAGGTGATGAGCGCGTTCTCGAGCGGATGGCCCATGAAAGCCGTGGCCCGGAAATGCGCGAACCCGTCCAAGTCGCCGAAGTGGAACAGGTGAATACCTAGAATTCGTTCGAAGACGCCGACGGCGGCGTTGAAGGTCACGAACCAAATCAGGAATGCCGTGAGCCGCTGCCGGCGTTCCGCGTCCAAATAGGAAATGAGCATGACAGCGAGCGGCGCGGCGAAAAGCGTGTCGACCATATAGGCCACACCGCCGATGCTTGGCGTGCGATCGTGACCGCGGCGCAGAACATGACGACGACGGCGAATTGAACCACGCCGGGCCGTTCGGACGTCTGCGTCGAGAGAAAGCGAATGCCGCCGACATTCGCCGTCACGAACAAAAGAGCAAGGAACAGCGTGTAGCTGTAGAAGTGGACCTTGAAGAGCGGATTGCCGCCGCCAGGTTCCGCGTAGCCGGTGTAGTGGGTGAGCAGCGGGTTGGGCAGCAGCAGCATCTCGAGCAGCGCAAGGCCAATAAGCGCCATCAGCACACGCTGGGCGCTCTCGCTGAGACCGCGCGCCGGCGCACGCGGCAGCGTGTAGGCATAGGCTGCATCGAGATTTGTCATCGTCCGGGTGCCGCCGTTTCCAGCACGAGCGGTGCCTTGGCTGCGCGATTCCGGCCGTTGCTCTTTTTGTTGCTCTGACGCGGGGGCGCCGCGACGACCTCGAGCTCGATCTCGAAGCGGCGAGAGTTGCCTTGCGGCTTGAACACAAGCTGCGGCGCCGGCCGCAGCGAACCGAAGCGCTCGGAGTACCAGCCCCGCGCCGGCTCATGTTCGCCCCCGTGAAGCGTGAGCCCGAGCCCATCGCGGCCGGTGACGCGAAGCAGCACCTCGCCATCCCGCGCAAGTGTCGCCGTAGCGCCTTCGATCGTGACATCGAGGTCGGGGTGGACCAGGAAGCCGATTTCGACCTTGGGTGCCGCGGCGTCGGCCACGCCTTCGCCGATCAGGGAATCATGCACCGTGAAGCCGGTCGCATGCGCCATCAGACGTCTTTCGTGCAAAAGACCATGAGAGGCGAGATATCCGTCGTGGCGCGCGCAAACCTCGGTGAGGTCGGGCGCACTTTTCCATGCGGTCCGCTCGCAATTGGCTTTCCGGCTCCAGTTGAAGGCACCGGCGATGCGGCTCGAGTTCTGACCGTCGAGGCACAGCGTATTGTGCAAACCGGTACCGCGGAAGCGATCGCGCCACGCGCCGCCGGAGTGGTAGAGATAGTGCCGGCGTCGACCAGGACCGGTTGATCGTCGATGTGCAGCCAAAGTGCCAGCGCGTCGGCATGGCCATGGGCGGCGATGGACAGATGCCCGAGCGGACCGTGATCCATCACCATCATGGGCTTGCGCCCGGCGATACGGCGGCGGAACACGGCATAGCCGCCATGAGAGAAAATCTTCGCGCCCTTGGGACCTGACGGGCACACCGCCGGCAACCCAAAATAGAGATTGCGCAAAGAGGGCGAGACGCGCGGCGGCGCGAGGTTTGGCCGCTTCAGGGTCGAAGCGATCGACCCGAGGATCGACGCCACATAGTCACCCTGCCCTGCCGCCACGTCCGCGAGCACGCGGCCCTCATCGTCGTCGCCGATGCGTGGAAAATTACCGGCTTCGTCGGTGATCCAGCGCAGGAACAGGCCGGCTTCGCCCAGACGTTTGCTGACGCTCTTCGGAAAGGGCGTGCCGGAGCGCGCAGCGACCTCGGCGCATAACAGATACCACTCCAGCGTAAAAGCCGTGTAGGTCGGAGACTGCTCGGCACCGACGCCGTCGTCGGAGATCTGTCGCCCGATCTGATCGATCAGAACGGCCCGGGCGCGCTCGGCGCGGCCACCAATGCCGAGCTCTGGCCAGAGCGTACCGAGCACGAACAAGGCGCCGGACTCCGCGATCAGGTGATTGTTCGCCGAAGAATGACGCGACGGGTAGCGCGCGAGCCAATAGGCATGGGCATTGAGGCAGGCGCGCACCTTGCGCCGCTGCACCGGGGTCGCGTGGTCTTCGCCGACCAGCCCCCACACCGCGAGAATGGAGACGATGCGCAAGGCAAGCTCGATCCCCGACGCCCAGTTGATGCCGCGAAACGGCGGGTTGGCGTCGATCCAATCCTCGATCTCCCCGAGACAGAATCTGGCAAGGCCTGCATCGCCTGTCTGGGCGGCGAGCGCCGCGGCCGGCTGTAGGAACTGAAGCCGGTTGAGCTCCCAGACATATTTGACGTCGCCGAGTCCGCGCTCGCGGCGATACGGAATGTCGAAGCAGTAGCTGCGCGAAGGCCAGCTTCCCCCGGTCACGGGATCGAGATGCCAG
>NZ_LPWD01000119.1 GCF_001723295.1 Methyloceanibacter marginalis | reverse complement strand
GCCGGACGCGCATGCGCGGCACGCGGCGCTGACGGCGGCCATGGCGCGGTTTGAGGAAAATAATGCGTCCGCGCCCCAAGGAATCGCCGCTGAGGCGCGTCCTAGCTCCAGTGACGGCACGGGGCCGTCGGCAATCTGGAGCAGGATCATGAATGCTATGAAGCCCACACGTTCGGGTTGGACGCCGGCGCTGGCCGGTGGCGCAAGTCTTGCCGTGCTGATGATCGCGGTGGTGTCCACCAGCGTGATGAGGCCGGATCTGTTCGAGAGGCGCGTGTCTGTCCCGCCGCCGCTGGAGAAGCCCGCGCGCGTCGATGCGGACGAAGCAGCGGGCACGGCGGCGAAGCCGGAAGCACTGCCTGAGGAGAACAGAGTTGCACGGACCGCCGAGAACGAGCCTGTCGCGCAACCGGCGCCGCAGCCCTCGCCCGCGCCCATGCCCCAAACGGCGCAGGATGCCATGCGTAGTTTCGGCCGCTTTGCTTCGCAGCCGGGGACATTGCTTGGCTATGCCACCCCAGATGCGGAAGCTCCGGCTCCGACATATCGCGATCAGGGCCGCGACCGCTTCGAGGCCTTTGACGCGAATCCCGTCAAGGTGGTCACGGAAGCGCCGGTCTCGACGTTCTCCATCGACGTCCGACACCGTCCTACGCCTTCATGCGGGCGCGCCTCAACCAAGGCGTCCTGCGCCGGCGGACTCCGTTCGCGTGGAAGAGCTCATCAATTACTTCCCCTACGACTACGCCGCCCCCGCCAGCGCGGACACGCCGTTCAAGGCGAATGTCTCCATCATGCCCACGCCATGGAATGACGCGACCAAGCTGATGCGGATCGGCATCAAGGGCTACGTGCCACCCGCGTCGGAGACGGCACGCGCCAATCTCGTGTTCCTCATCGACACGTCCGGCTCGATGCAAGCGCCCGACAAGCTGCCGCTGCTGCGCAACGCTTTCAGACTGCTGCTGACGTCGCTGCACCCAGACGACACCGTCGCCATCGTCACCTATGCGGGCGCGGCCGGAACCGCGCTCGAGCCGACGAAGGTTTCGGAGCAGGCGAAGATTCTCGCCGCGCTCGACCAGCTCTCCGCGGGCGGCTCGACGGCGGGCGCCGAGGGCATCCGGCAGGCCTACGCACTCGCCGAGGCCCACAAGGTGGACGGCACTAACCGGGTGATCCTGGCGACCGACGGCGATTTCAACGTCGGCATCGCGGATACCGAGACGCTCAAGGACTTCGTGGCGAGGAAGCGCGAGACAGGCGTTTCGCTCTCCGTGCTCGGCTTCGGCGTCGGCAATTACAACGACGCGCTGATGCAGGCGCTCGCCCAGAACGGCAACGGCAACGCCGCCTATATCGATACGCTGACCGAGGCGCGCAAAGTGCTCGTCGACGACGTCGCCGCGACGCTTCAGACCATCGCCAAGGACGTCAAGATCCAAGTTGAGTTCAATCCGGCTGCCGTCGCCGAATACCGGCTGATCGGCTACGAGACGCGGGTGCTCGAGCGCGAGGACTTCAACAACGACAAGGTCGATGCCGGAGAGATCGGCGCCGGACACACCGTGACGGCCCTTTACGAGATCACGCCGACAGGATCGGAAGGACGGCTCATCGACGATCTGCGCTATGAGTCTTCCGGCAAGCCGCCGGCTGAACCGGCCGACGAGATCGCCTTCGTCAAGATTCGTTACAAGCAGCCGGGCAGCGACAAGAGCACGCTGATCACCATTCCGGTGACGCGCGCCGATGAGGTGGCCTCAATCGAGGCAGCCGACGCCGATGCGCGTTTCGCGGCAGCCGTCGCCGGCTTCGGCCAGGTGCTCAAAGGCGGACGCTACACGGGCGCATGGTCCATTGACGACGCCATCGCCCTGGCCGAGGGCGCGCGCGGGCCCGACCGATTCGGCTACCGCAACGAGTTCCTCAACCTTGCGCGCCTCGCCAAGTCTGCTCAGGCGATGGCGCCACTCAGGCAGTAGGACACCAGCCCTTCGCAGGGGATTGCTGGTCCACGGAAAAAGCTCGATGCTGGAAAAGATGGTGGGCGGTACTGGGATCGAACCAGTGACCCCTACGATGTCAACGTAGTGCTCTACCGCTGAGCTAACCGCCCGCTGCCTCTCTAAGGCGAGGCGACTTCTATATGGGGGGCGATGGGCGAAGGCAACCGCCCTTTCGCCCCTTTAGAGTCTAGGCCGCGAGCATCCGCTCCACCTGATCCACCAGATCGCGCAGGTGGAACGGCTTCGACAGGATCTTAGCGTCTTTCGGCGCGTTGTTGTCCGGGTTGAGCGCCACGGCGGCAAAGCCCGTGATGAACATGATCTTGAGATCCGGATCGAGCTCGGACGCTTTGCGGGCCAGCTCGATGCCGTCCATCTCCGGCATGACGATGTCGGTGAGGAGAAGCATGAAGGGTTCTTCCTTCAGCCGCTCATAGGCCTCGAGCCCGTTGCCGAACGACACGACGTCGTAGCCGGCCTTCTCGAGCGCCTTGACCAAGAAGCGGCGCATATCCTCGTCATCCTCGGCAAGCAGAATACGCTGCACGCTGCGTGCCCGTGGATCGTTCGCCTCCATATTCCCCGTCCCCCTCAACTCTCGCCACATTGGGCGTACACGAACTTGGTAAACGACCGCTTGCCTTGGCAAAAAAGGCTGACGCGCCGTCCCCCTTACTGAACTCCAAATCATTGCGTCTATTTGGGTCGGGCACAAGGCAGAACACGCCTAGACAGGCTCAACTCTCGTTGGCAGAGTTTACAGACCTGAATTCGAGGCTGGCGGACCCCGCGAAAGGGCCGGAAATCAAGAGTTGGCCATGAGCCCAAGCGAGGCTGAGGCGATCGAACGTGAGCTTGCTCCGCCCTTTTCCGTGGTGCGGCCGGCGGAGCTCAAAGTTCCCCTCCGTCTTCAACTCCCCCCATAGCGGCCGGAACTACCCCAGCACCTTCCTGGCGGCCTCGCGGCTCGACGCCCACACGCTGCGCCGGTCGGAGGACGCCTTCGTCGAGGAGCTGTTCGGCTTCGTCGCCGATCTGGGGGCGCCGCTGCTGCATGCCCATTTCCCGCGTGCCTATCTCGACGTGAACCGCGAGCCCTACGAGCTCGATCCCATTCTCTTCCGCGATGGGCTGCCCCATTACGCCAACACCCAGTCGGTGCGCGTCGTAGGCGGGCTCGGCACCATCGCCCGCATCGTCTCGGAGTCCGACGAGATCTACCGGGAGCCGCTGTCGGTGGAAGCGGCGCTTGAGCGCATCAGCCGGCTTTACACGCCCTACCACGAGACGCTTGCGGCGCTTCTCCTTGAGGCGAAACGGGAATTTGGCCTGGCCGTGCTGATCGACTGCCACTCGATGCCCTCCAGTCCCACTGCGGACCGGGCGCGGGGCCGTCCGGACTTCGTGCTCGGCGACCGGTTCGGCACCTCATGCAGCGCAGAGTTGACCCGCCTCGCCGCTTCAACGCTCGAAGCTCAAGGCTATGCGGTTGCCCTCAACAAGCCCTATGCCGGCGGCTACATCACCGAGCATTATGGCCGCCCGCACAAGGCGCAGCACGTCCTCCAGATCGAGATCAACCGGGCGCTCTACATGAACGAGACGAGCTTCGCCAAGTCGCAGGGCTTCGATCGGCTCCGGGAAGGCCTTCAGACCATGGTCCGCGGCCTCATCCCCGGCATTCCCGGGCTCGCCATCCCGCGCGCCGCGGCCGAGTAAGCCCTTCAAAACACAAAAAAAGGGCCGTTCGATTGAACGAACGGCCCAAGTCTGAGGGAGACGCCCAAGGAGGGCAGCGGCACAGCCTGGAGAGCCATGCCGCGTTGCAACAATATGTCATTGCGGCGCACAAAAATCAAGATAGCTGTCCCAGGCCCGCGACATTCCTGAAACACTGGTGCAGAACTATCACGAAAGCCTCGGAAGCCTTGCCTTGCCGGCACTCAAAATACGCCCCACCGCCAGCTAGGCCTTGACTCACAACGGCAAACGCCGCCAAAGCCATGTCCGTGTCAGACACCGATCAACCCGATTTCGACGCCTATATAGCGACGGCTCACGCGCTCGCCGAGAGGGCCGGCGCGGTCATATTGCCGCATTTTCGGGCCGGAACGGCCGTTGACCATAAAGGCGGCGGCGCCTTCGATCCCGTCACGGCGGCGGACCGGGACGCGGAAATGGCCATCCGGCAGCTGATCGCGGAGACTTATCCGAGCCACGGCATCGTCGGCGAGGAGTTCGGCAATGAGCGCGCCGACGCGGATTATTGCTGGATCATCGATCCGATCGACGGCACGCGCCCCTTCATCATGGGTCAGCCTCTGTGGGGCACGCTGATCGGGCTCACCGCCCACGGCGCCCCGCTGCTCGGCATGATGGACCAGCCCTACACGAAAGAGCGGTTCTGGAGTGGCGAGACGGAAAGCTATTTCGCCCGCGACGGCAAGACACAGACGATCCAGGTTCGGCCGTGCCCCTCGATGAGCGAGGCGATGCTTGCCTCGAGCACACCGGACATGTTCACCGGAGCGAACGAGAGACCGTATGCGCGTCTGGCCGAGGCCGTGCGCCTCCGCCGCTTTGGCGGCGACTGCTACAACTATTGCCTTCTTGCGATGGGCCAGATCGACCTCGTGGTCGAAACGGATTTGAAGCCCTTCGACATCCTGCCGCTCGTTCCCATCATCGAGCGCGCGGGCGGCGTGGTCTCGACTTGGGAGGGTGGCGACCCGCGTCACGGCGGCCGCGTCATCGCCGCCGGCGATCCCCGCCTCCATGCCGCCGCGATGGAGATGCTGTCGGGCTAGCTTGCCTTGCTCAAGGCGACGCCCGTCACAAAGGCATCGAACGCCGCCCAGAACTGCTCACGAATGGCATCGCGCTCTTGCAGGATCTCGTGGCGGGAGCCGCGCAGCACGATCTGCGAGCCGGCCCGAAGCCGCGAGGCGAGACCTTCGATGGCCTTGCTGGAGACGATCTGATCGTCCCCCGCGGCCACCAGCAGCGACGGGATGCGGATGCGCGGCGCGTATTTCTCATCCTTGAGCCGCGCCATGGCCTCGAAGGCGGCGTTGAGCCAGCCGATCGTGGGCGGACCGACCGCAAGGCCCGGCGCGGCTTGAAGCACGCCGATGTTGCGGAAGAAGCGCTCCCGGTCCGAGGTCAGCGGATTGCCTTCGAAGACGTCGTTGAGCCACTGCTCCGGCTTGCCCGGGGCGGCCTGCTTGCCGAAGCCGAACATCGTCAGGCCATCCGCGAGCCGCGCGCACAGACCTTGCGACATCGGCAATCCCACCAACTGCACCATCGGCGCGGTCATAACCATGCGGCTGAACCAGCAGCCCCGCTTGGTCGCGGCGTTGAACAGCACCGTCGCCGCCATGGAATGGGGCAAGCGCGTAATAGGGCATCGGACAGTCCGGAAGCACCACCCCTTCATGAAGTGGGAGAGGTCCTCCTCGTAGTCGGCGAAATCGCCGACATGGCCCCGCATCGAACTCCGCGTCAGGCGGCTCGAGCCACCCTGCCCGCGCCAGTCCAGCACCGCGACGGCAAAGCCCCGGCGGCGGAGTTCGCCCACCACCTCGAAATATTTTTCGATGAACTCGTTCCGCCCTGGGAAGATGCAGACCGTCCCGCGCCGCTGGCGCAAGGCGGACTGCCAGCTCGCATAGCGAATGCGCACGCCCTTGCGGATATCGAGATAGCCGGCCGATGCGCCAAGCGGGATCGGGTTCTTCGGTGTCGAGACGAGATCCATCGTTTTGAAAGGCCCCTAAGCCCCGGCGCTTGCGCCGCCAGAAAGCGAATTCCTTACTACAGCGCCTGCCGCGCTGACCACAACACCGCCGGCGGCTTGGGCCCCGGCGCTACCTTGGCGGCTCCGGCCGCGCCAGGGCTCCGCAGCCCGGATTTGGTGTGCATATTCAGCGGACTACCCCTCTTGAAGCGCGCCTGGCTCACACCCATATCCGAAAGCGCGCAAGGCCATTTCGGCTTGCGTTGGCTGCCCGGCTCGACGGAAAGAGCGGGCTTACACCATATCGCTTCTTACGGAGGATGTGACATGAGACATTTCGATTTGACCCCCCTGTATCGCTCTGCCATCGGTTTCGACCGCATCGGCTCCCTGCTCGACACGCTCAACACGTTCGAGGGCGAGGCTCCGACCTATCCGCCTTACAACATCGAGCGCGTCGCCGAGAACGACTATCGCATCAGCATGGCCGTGGCCGGCTTCAGCGAAGGCGATCTCGACATCGAGGTCAAGGAGCACACGCTTTCCATTCGCGGCGAGAAGCGCGTCGAGC
>NZ_LPWD01000118.1 GCF_001723295.1 Methyloceanibacter marginalis | reverse complement strand
CCCGGCGTGGAGTTGCTGGCGATCTACGAAAGCCGGCTCAACCATATCTTGCCCCTCTATGGTGAGGCGCTGGTTTGTGCTTACGATGTCACGCGCTTCCCGGCCGGTGTGCTGGAGGATGTCGTGCGGGCCCACCCGGACCTCTGCGCCGACGGCGGGGCGTCGGTCCATCCACACTACGTGCCGCCGGACCAGCTCGTGCCCGAGCTTCAGAGCAAGCTTGCGTAGATCCTATTCGCCGGGTGCGGGCGAGGGCTCCATGGCCGAAGATTTGCCGCCCGCCTTTTGCCCATAGCCTGCAAGCCTGAACACGCTGATGGACAGCGCCGGCAGGAAGGTCAGCGTGATGATTGCCGTGCCCAAAATGCCGAACAGCACGATGGCGCCCACGCCCGATAAAGCTCCGTACCCGCGCCCGGGATGAATACCAAAGGCGCCAGGCCGCAGATCGTCGTCACCGTGGACATGGCGATGGGCCGCAAGCGGGACGAGACTGCCTCCATCACGGCGTTCTGCGCGTCGAGGCCCATCTCACGCAGGTTATAGAGCGCCCGGTCCACGATCAGGATCGGGTTGTTCACCACCGTTCCCATCAAGATCAAAAAGCCCAGCATCGTGATCATATCGAACGGCTGAATGATGGGATCGAGCCCGAAGCGCGGCAGGATTGCGCCGACCCAGTTCATCAGCGCCAAGCCGACCAATCCGCCCGCCACGCCAAGTGGAATCGTGGTCATGATGAGAAGCGGGTAGCCCCAATGGGTGAAGATGGCGACCAGCAAGAGGTAGATGATGACGATCGCCACCAGGTAATTGCCGGCAAGCGCGCTACGCGTGGCATCCAGCTGGTCGGAGGCGCCGGAAATGTTCATGGTCACGGCGAACGGCATCTCGCCGGTGCGCTTCATGTGCTCCACGAGCTCGCTACGGACGCGTTCGACGCCCGTCTCGAGAGCGACGTTATCCGGCGGGATGATGTTGAGGGTCACCGTACGCTTGGCATCGATGCGCCGGATCGTGTTCGTATCCACCGTCTCTCTGATATCCGCGACGGACGACAGCGGCACGATGGTCCCTTGCGGCGTATAGATCGGCATCTGGCCGAGATTGTCGAGCTCCGCGCGCGCGGAATCCTTGCTGTAGAAATAGATGTCGATCTTCTCGTCGTCGCGGAAGAACTCCCCGACATACGGTTCCGTCGGTCAGCGCGGCGACGGTAAAGCCAACGTCGTCTGCGTTCATGCCGAGTTCCGCCGCGCGATCCCATTTCGGGCGAACCTCGAGCAGCGGCTGAGATAGGCTCAGCGTTGAAGGGTCGGCCTGAATGCGCGGACCGTCGAAGATTTCGTTCGCGCGGCGATAGGCGGTGGCCGCGGCCCGATAAACGTCATCGAGCCGGGGTCCGGAAATATCGAGGCTGACGCTGCGCGTGCCGCCGTCATTGCTGGTGATGATCGAGCCCCGCGATACGAAGGGCTGCATGCCCGGATACGTCTTGTACCTCTCGCCGATGATCTTCATCAGGTTGTCGATATCGCCGGAATCCACGGTCTCGGCGATGATGCGCAGGCCGTCCGCCTCCATCATCAAGAAGAAGTATTTGAGTGCCGGAACCTCGGTCTCCCCGTTATGGAACCGTTCCGGATCGTCTTCGACGAAGGGCAACAGCCAGTCCTGAAGATCCTTGCCGATCTCCTCGATGGTCTCGAGGTTGTAGCCGGGCGGCGCGTTGAGCCTGGCGAACATCTTGGGCTCCTCGCCCTCGGGCAGATACTCGGCGGGCGGCGTCAGCAGCAGAATGATCGCGGCGCTGGCACCGGCCATGCCGAGAATGCAGAAGAGCCGCCGCATTGGGCCTGCCACGAGCCAGCTCACGCCCTTGACGATTGCGCCGTCCGCCCGATCGACCGCCTCGTTGTCTTGCGGTGTGAGATCGAAATGCGCGGCCGCCGTGGGTACGACGGTAATGGCAACGATCATCGAGGCGAGGATCGAGGCGGACACGGCGATTGCGATGTCCGAGTAAAGCTGTCCGGCCTCTTCCTGAATGAATATGATCGGCAGAAACACCATGACGGTGGTGAGCGTGGAAGCCAACACCGCGGGCCATACCTTGCGGACGCCTTCGATTGCTCCTTTCAGCCGGCCGAGGCCGCGCCGCCTTTCGAGATCGATGCTCTCGAGCACGACGATGGTGTTGTCGAGCGTCATGCCGATGGCGAAGGCCACGCCCGCCAGCGAAATGACGTTCACGGTCCGCCCCGCCAGCATCAAGCCGATGAACGCGGCGATGGTACAGATCGGGACGCCGATCACGCCTACGACAGTGGCCTTTGCCGAGCGCAGGAACAGGAACATCACGAGCGTCGCCAGCACGGCGCCGATGCCGAGATTGGTCCAGACATTGCGGATCGAGGCTTCGACGTAGGTCACGTCATCCGCAGTGCGCTCGATCTCCATGCCGGCGGGATTCAGCACCTCTCGGTTGATCGCCTCGATCTCTTTCATCACCTCTTCTTTGATGGCGATGACGTTCGAGCCCGCTTCGCGACGGATCGACAGGAAGATGATAGGCCGGTCGTTCACATAGGCGCGGGTATAGATCTCGAAATGGTCAAGCCGAACATCCGCGACGTCTTCAAGCCGGATGATGTTGTCGCCGCGCCGGGCGATGATCAGGTCTTTCAGGTCCTCAGGATTGTCGAAGCGGCCGATGGTTCGCAAAAGATAGCGCCGCTTGCCGCTTTCGATCTCGCCGCCGGACGTATCGCGGTTGCGTTCGGCGACCGCACGGCGCACGTCTGTCAGCGAAATCTTGCGCTCGGCCAGTGCGGCCGGGTCGAACAAGATCTGTATCTGCTTCTCTGCGCCGCCGCCTAGTCGCACGTCAGAGACGTCGGTCACGCTGTCGAGGCGCGACTTGACGTTGTCATCGATGAAGTCGCGCATCATGTCCATGTTCAGTTCGCGCGGGTTCCCGGGAAGCGGAGACACACGGAAGAACATGAAAGCATTGGCGCTGAAGGAGCTTGCCCGCACCCGCGGCTGATCGACATCCTCCGGGTATGAAGGGACTTGGCTCAGCGCATTGTTGATGCGGATAAGAGTCTCGTTGAGATCGATATCATAGGGGAACTCGAGCTCGATCCGCGCCTCGCCGCTCGAGGCTTGAGAGATGATGCGCTCCAAGCTTGGAATCGAGCGGAGATACTCCTCCTGCTCGATGATGATCTCCTTCTCGATGTCCTGCGGCGTTGCGCCGGGCCAGCGCGTCTGCACAGTCACCGTGCGGACCTCGAGGTCGGGAATCATCTGCACGGGGATGCGGAAGGCAGCCATGATGCCGAGCACGCACACGATAAGTGTTGCGACCGTCACCAAAGTCCCGCGCTGGACGATCTTCTCGAGCATCCCCGGTTAGCCTCTTGCTTCCGCAATCCGGACAGTCTGGCCCTCGCGCAGCGACTCGTTCCCGCGCACCACAATCCGCTCGCCTTCTTTCACCCCCGACAACACCTGCACATATCCGTCGAAGGCGAGCCCGATCTGCACCCGGCGTTCGGTGACGCTGGCCTTGTCGCCGTCCTGGTCCTTCAGGACCCAGACCGTAATGCGGCCATCCGGGTAACGGATCAGCGCGTCCCGGTTCACCGCCACGTCATGCTTGCCGGTGTCGAGATTGATCAGGACGCGGGCGGACATGCCGGGCGTGATGGGAATGTCGTCGCGCGTCGGCAGCACCCGCAACGTGAATGTGCGTGCGTCCGGATCGCTGACCGGGATAAGGGCGCCGATCTTGGCCGGCACCGTCTCGCCGGGAAGCGCATCGATCTCGATCGCGACCTCCGCGCCATCTCTGAGCCGCGCGTAATATTGCTGCGGTACCGGCACGTCGACGCGAAAGTCGCGCATGGCTACAAGCTCGAACACGGCCGTACCCGGTTCCACCCATTGGCCGACCTCGGCCATGCGCTGGGAGATAACGCCCTCATACGGAGCCGGCAGCTTGTGGCGCTCGAGGACCGCCAGGCGGCGCTTCTGTTCCGCCTTGAAACTCTCAAGGGTAGCGCTGTCGATCTCGACTTCCGCCTGCCTGGCCTCCACCTCGTTCTGAGGGCCGTAATCTCGCTTCGCGAGACTCTCGGCGATCCCAAGGCGGCGCTTGGCATCGTTGACCTCGGCGGCGGCTTGCGCGGCTTGAGCCTCGGCTTGGGCGTAGGCGGCCTCTTCCAGCTCGGCGTCGAGTTCCAAGAGAAGGTCGCCCTGCTGCACATGCGCGCCGCTGTCGAAATGGACGGCGCTCACCAGGCCCTCCACCGAGGTGGAGATCGGCGAGGCATGCGGCGACGTCACCGTGCCGGACAGCGCGAGCTTGCGAACGACGGGGGCTTCCTTCACCACCTCGGTCTCCACGGGCGGGATGACTTGGGCCTGGACGGACGCGCCCGGATAGGCTGTCACGGCCATGAGCAGGCCGAGAAAAACGGCGTGTCTCGCCGAGGATCGGGAAGGCAGAGAAATAACAGGTCTCATTTCGTCCAAGGGCCAATTCAAGTGGGGCTGCGATGCGGGTGTCCGGCCGTGTAAGCCCATGGTAATCCAGGCTTCTCCGCCGGAACATTACGATGTGGAAAGGCCGATCCGGCCCCTATCCCGTTCCGGCATCAATCTAAAGATAGAATGGGACCGGTGCCAGGGACGACCGTCCGCATAACCGGGATTTGAACGGCGAGCGGCCCGCTTTTGCCAAATCTTCCTGCGCATCGTTAATGAGGACGATGACAGTGCGGCAACACGGCGCGGACTGTGAGGTATTCGATCTAGAAGAACTTGAGGTAGCGCTCCCGCTCCCAATCGGAGACGTGGTTGTGATAGCTCGACCACTCCTCCCGTTTGAAGTCGATCCAGGCCTCGTGCATGGCCGGGCCGAACACGTCCAACGTCAAACGATCGTCCTCGAAGGCATCGACGGCTTCTTCGAGCGTACGCGGCAAGAGCTTCACGCCGAGCGCTTCAAGCTCCTCAGGACTCTTGCGGTACATGTTCTCCCGGTACGGTTCGCCGGGATCAAGCTTCTCGCGGATGCCTTCGAGCCCCGCGGCGAGCACCAGCGCCGCGCCGAGATAAGGATTGCAGGCGCTGTCGGCCGGCCTCAGCTCCACACGCCCGCCGGCCAAGGGAATCCGAAGCGAGTTGGTGCGATTGTTGTTGCCGTAGCAGGCGAAGACCGGGGCCCAGGTGAAGCCGGACATGGAACCCTGTTTGATCAGCCGCTTATAGCTGTTCACCATCGGTGAGCAGACCGCGCAGATCGCCGGAACATGCCGGAGCACACCGCCCAAAAAGTAGTAGCCGAGTTCGGAGAGCTTGTTGCCGCGAGCATCCGCCGGCCCTGCGAACAGGTTGGCGTCGCTGTCGGCATCCGCCAGCGAGATATTGAAATGCGCGCCGGAGCCGGCGCGGTCGCCGAGAGGCTTCGGCATGAAGGTGGCAAAGGCACCGTGCCGCCGCGCGATGGAATTCGCCATGAACCGGAAGAACACGAAGCGGTCCGCCATGGTCAGCGCGTCCGCATAATTAAAGTCGATCTCGAACTGGCCGATGCCGTCTTCGTGGTCGAAGGAATAGACACCCCAGCCGAGCCCATTCATCGCGCTCACCAGATCCGAGATCCACGGCAGATTGTCCAGCAGCCGGGTCGCGTCGTAAGCGGGCTTGTCGAGATGGGGCAGGGGCGAAAGCGGTGCGAAGCCGCCGCCGTCCGCGTCCTTGAACACGAAGAATTCGGCCTCCATGCCGAATTTCATGACATAGCCGAGATCGAGCGCCGCTTGGAGCTGGCGCTTGAGAATGTTGCGTGAGCAGGGCTCGAAGGGTTTTGCCTCGCACCACAGGTCGCTCGCGAACCAGGCGACGTCCGGCTGCCAGGGCAGCACGACCGCCGAGTCGGGGTCTGGACACGCCGAGACTTCCTCGTCGCTCACGTCCTGAGGCACGCCGTCAAGCGCGGCCCCTGTATAGAGCTCGGAGCCTTGCAGCATTTGATTGATGTGGCTGAGCGGTACGATCTTCGTCTTGGACACGCCGTGCATGTCGACGAAGCTCGCCATGAGGTATTTGACGCCCTTTTCGGCGAGGGATTTCTCCAGCGCCGCGGCGTCGTCGGAGACTTTCTGGTCCATTGGCCGTTCCCCTGAACCGTGCTTCGCGCTCCCAGTCGCAACGAAGCCTTGCCGGCCCGAACAGGGGCCGACAAGGCTCGTCACGCACGGAGGGTACTCCTACTTCTTGCCTTCAAACTTTTTGAACGCCTCGACTTCGTGGATGCTGGCCGAGACGATCGTGGCGAAGCAGATGATCACCGCCGCCGCCAGGATCGCGTACATGACCCCGGGTTTGTCGGCGAAGGTGAAATAGGCCTCCGCTCCTTCCCACGCTGTGATTGGACTGGTGTCCATTTGACTCTCCTTTCAAAGAGTTCGCGTTAGAGACCGTCTATTCCGCCGGCAGCAGTGCGGCGCCGCTCTTGGATCCCACCGCTTCCGGATAGGCCTTGGACGGAACCTCGGCCAGATCGAGACCGATCTCCTGCACCTCGTCCGGCACCCGCAGCACGCCGCCCGCTTTCAGGGCCAGCGACACGAGGTAGCCGGGCACGAAGCCGCAGAGGATCATGACGATGAGGCCGACAAGCTGACCGATGAACGAGGTCGGAGGCGCGTCTCCCACATTGGGATAACCGGCCGCCAGGATGCCCACGGCCATGACGCCGAGGATTCCCGAGAAGCCGTGGACCGAGACCGCGCCCACCGAGTCATCGATGCCCATGCGCACCAGGAAGTCGTTGCCAGGCTTGATGATGACGCCGCCCAGGATGCCGAGCAGGAAGGCGAGTGGCGGATACCACACGTCGAGGCCGGCGGCCGCGACGAAGATACCGGCCAGTGCGCCCGACATCATCCAGAACGGATCGCGCGTCGTCGCCCAGGCGCCGATAATGCCGCCCGAGAAGCACATGAGCGTATTGAAGGCGTAGGACGAAAGCGTCGCCGGCTGGCCGTAGATGTTGGTCCACTGAGCGCCCGGGTTGAAAATCAGGCACGCCCCGAGGAAGCCGAAGAAGCCGACAATGATGAGCATCAGGCCGATCAGCACCATGGGCACGTTATGCGGCAACAGATCGTTGGCCGTGCCGTCGGCGTTGTACTTGCCGATGCGCGGACCGAGATTGAGCAGCACGCCGAGTGCGAAGAACCCGGCGACCACGTGGATGAGGCCGGCACAGCCGACATCGTGGTAGCCCCATTCTTTCACCAGCCAGCCGTCCGGATGCCAGCCCCAAGAGGCGGCCAAGATCCACGCCCCCGAGCCAAGGACGATGGCGAGAATGACAAACGCCGAAACGCGAATGCGCTCGATGACCGCG
>NZ_LPWD01000117.1 GCF_001723295.1 Methyloceanibacter marginalis | reverse complement strand
GTCGTGCCATGTGGGATGGCGAACTGGGACGAGGCGGCGGGTGCCCCGGTGCGTTTCGGCGAAGCGCTTCCGCAACGCGCCTGAGCAAATCTACTGAATGAAGTAGTGCCACACCCCGCTCGGGGACACGCCTTCTTCATGGCGGCCGCGCGCTTCGGCGGCACGGCGCGGTAGAGCTCCACCTCCTGCGCCGGCGTGAGCTTGGCAAGATCGACTTCCGCGAAATACGGCCAGACATACATTGCGTCATGGTCTTTCCCGGTCAGCACGAAGCCGGAATCGAGCAAGTTCAGCATGGCGGCGAGCACGTCGCGGCCTGAGCCGTCGACCGACTGTTCCTTCCAATAGGCGATGGGATCGGCCACATGCGCCGCCGCGACCATGGGCTTCAGTTCGTTCGATTCGAGCACGGTCCGCATCGCCTCGATATTGCCGGTTCGTGCGGCGATGATGATGTCTCGCAAAATGCGCTGCACCGGTTCGGGCAGGGCCGTGGCGTCGTAGAGCACCTTGGGCCCGTCGGTTGCTGGCGCGTTCTTATCTTCTGCCTTTCCGGCCGGGTCCGGCAGCCGGTCGCCGTGGTCAACAGGCGCGGTCTTGTCTTGTGCTTGCGCTCGCGGGGGGATGTCGCCGCCCTCGGCGTAGACAAGGACGGCAGCGCCCGCTACCAATGCGGCCAGGGTGATCGTGACCAGGTTTTTCCGCCGATTCATGCATAACTCCATGCGTATGCAGTCAATTTCGCAGAACGGCGACCAACTTCAAGTCCAGGTTGGCCTTGGGCCGGACATCGTTCTCGGGCAAGACATCGCTCTGGAGCAAGACATTGCTCTCGGACAGGATCTGGACCGCCAAGATCTGGATCGCGGCGTGTCCGCCCGGCCCGTGAACGGGCGAGTAGGCTAGAGGCATTGCAGACAGGCGCGCAAATTGTGCTGTCCGGCATCCAGCTCGTGCTTGCCGGGCTGGGCATCGGCGTGCTCATGGCGGCGCCCATCGGCCCCGTCAACGTGCTGGTGATCCAGCGCGCCGTCTCGCGCGGTTTCTGGGGAGGCCTGGCCGCCGGGATAGGCGCGGTTCTCGGCGACGGCGTGCTCGCCGCGATCGGGGCCTTCAGTATCGCGGCCATTTCCGACGTGATGGTCGCCTACGGCGACACCATCCAATTCGTGGGCGGCATGCTCCTAATCGCCTTTGGGCTTGCGCTGCTGTTGTGCCGGCCCGTGCTGGCCACCCCCGTCAACGAGCGGTCTCATCTTCTCGAACACACCGGGATCATCCCGCAGACCTTCATTCTCACCGTGACCAATCCCGGCGCCGTCCTCGGCATGGCGGCGATGATCGGCGGCCTCGGCTCGCTCATCGGCGGCCTCAACACCAATCTCGAGGCGCTGATTCTGGTGGCCGCCATCATGGGCGGCAGCCTGCTGTGGTGGCTCGGCTATCCGAGCTGATCGCCACCATCCGGCACAAGCTCACCGAGGGCCGGCTGAACGTGATCAACCGGGTCGCGGCTATCTTGTTCGGCTTCGGCGCGGCGTGATAGTCGAAGGATTGGTGCGGTACTTCCGCTAGCCGGCTACTGCGCGGTACGCCGCAAGGTGAACTCACCGTGATGGATGCGCCGCGACAGGCCCGAGGTCATCTTGGCCACGGCGCCCTCGCCATAGACGTCGATGAGGTCCGCCAGGGCAGCGAACAGGGCGGCATTGGCGAGCATCTCCGGCTCGATGCCGTCGTGGAGCGCTTCCTCCCACGCATCGAGGATATAGCGCAGCGCCTCCTGCTTTTGGGCGTCGCCTGGATCGGAATGTTGCAATGGCCGCTTTGCCGTCCGCACCGGGTGCCTCCCTCAGCCGCGGAAACTTCGAGTGTCACAATTACACCCCTCGTCTGCTGCCTGTGGGACGGAGTGAACTAACGGTTAAATTTTACTCTTAATTTGAGGTATTTGGTGCGGCCGCCGAGGCCCCGGTCTGGTCGGGCGTCAAAGGGCCCGCTTCCGCTTCCTGAGGCTCCTGGACCCGCACCTGAGGGCCGCTCGCGTAGATTGAGCTCTGCGCCAAGGAGGCGG
>NZ_LPWD01000116.1 GCF_001723295.1 Methyloceanibacter marginalis | reverse complement strand
AAGGGGGAGGTAGAAAAGAGCCGGCGACGGCGAGGGAGACAGCGTTGCGATCGAGCCGCTCCCGTGATTACTGGGCAGCGCTTCCCGAGTCGGTGCAAACACCCATCAGGAGGAACTCATGTCGCCGCATATCAGCCTCGTGACGCTCTGCGTCGCCGACATCGCCAAGGCCACGTCCTTCTATGAGCGGCTCGGCCTCGCAAAATCCAGCGCAAGCCAAGAGAGCGTGACCTTCTTTCGGGCCGGTTCCGTCGTGCTGGCGCTTTGGACACGCGAGGAGCAGGTCGAGGACGCGAAGGCCGAAGGTCTCTGGACGGGCAATGGCGGTATCGTCGTCGCCATGAACTGCGCCAGTGAAAGCGAAGTGGATGCGATGCTGGACAAAGCGCGTGCCGCCGGCGCGACGATTTTGAAGCCGGCCGAGAAAGCGTCCTGGGGCGGCTACAACGGCTACTTCGCCGACGCCGACGGCAATGTCTGGGAGGTCGCCTATAATCCGTTTTGGCCCATGCAAGAGAATGGGCGTATCGACCTGCCGGAATGAGCGACCCCAACCACATCTTCGTCTACGGCACGCTTCGCTCCGAGAGCGATCATCCCATGGCGCGGCGCCTCTTCGCGCGTGCGCGCCACGTGGGCAAAGGCAGCGTTCCGGGGCGCCTCTACGATCTCGGCTGGTATCCGGCGGCGATGTTCGATGAGCGCGAGAAGCGTCACATCCTAGGCGACGTCTTTGCGCTGAAGCCCGGCGGCAAGCTGCTGGCCGAGCTCGATGCCTATGAGGCCGGCGATCCCAATTACGAGCGCGTGCCGCTGCAGGTGGCGCTTCTGGACGGTGGTACGGTGACCGCCTGGGCCTATGGGGTGACCAAGCCTCCCAATGCACGGGTCATTCCGAGCGGCGATTTCGTCGCACATCGGAACGCGAAGACGCCGCGCCCGGTTCGTCCTTAGGTCTTTTTCTCCGCCTTGTTTGTGCGACACCCGCCGGACGGGCTAAAAGGACCGCTGGCTGAGGAAGGATCATGGAATCGATGAACGAAGCCGTGGAGGCAAAAGCGGCGCCCAAATGGGTGTTCACCTTCGGCGATGGACGCGCCGACGGCTCGGCCGGAGACAAGGAGCTTCTCGGCGGCAAGGGCGCGCATTTGGCCGAGATGTCGCGCCTCGGGCTCCCCGTGCCTCCGGGCTTCACCATCTCGACGGAAGTTTGCGCCGCTTACTATGAGCTTGGCCGCAAGCTGCCCGAGGCGCTGAAACCCATGGTGGACGAGGCGCTGGCCAAGGTCGGCAAGATCACCGGCGCGCGTTTCGGCGACGTGGACAATCCGCTGCTGGTGTCGGTGCGCTCGGGCGGGCGCGCCTCCATGCCGGGCATGATGGACACCGTGCTCAATCTCGGTCTCAACGACGAGACCGTCGAGGGCCTGGCGCGGCTCACCGGCGACCGCCGCTTCGCCTATGACACCTACCGGCGCTTCATCCAGATGTATGCCGACGTGGTGCTCGGCATCGATCACGGCATGTTCGAGGAGATCCTCGAGAACTACAAGAATCTCAAAGGCTTCGAGCTCGATCCGGAGCTCGCTGCCGAGGACTGGGCGGAGATCGTCGTTCGCTTCAAGGCCCTGGTCGGCAGGGAGCTGGAGCAGCCCTTCCCCCAGGATCTCCATGAGCAGCTTTGGGGTGCCATCGCCGCGGTGTTCGGCTCCTGGCAGACGCGCGCGCGATCGCCTATCGCCGGCTCCACGATATCCCCGACGCTTGGGGTACGGCCGTCACCATTCAGAGCATGGTCTTCGGCAACAGAGGCGACAACAGCGCCACCGGAGTCGTCTTCACCCGCAACCCGTCTACCGGCGCGAACGAGCTGTTCGGCGAGTTTCTTCTGAACGCGCAAGGCGAGGACGTGGTGGCGGGCCTGCGCACGCCCCAGCCTCTGACCGAGAACGATCGCGCCGCTTCCGGCAACGGCAAGCAATCCCTGGAAGCCCTCCTGCCGGAAGCCTTCGCGGATCTGAAGGCCGCCTGCGCGGCGCTGGAGAAGCATTTCCGCGATCTCCAGGACATCGAGTTCACCGTGCAGGAAGGCAAGCTGTTCATGCTGCAAACCCGCTCGGGCAAGCGCTCCACCCAAGCCGCGCTGAAGATCGCGGTCGACATGGCGCGCGACGCATCATCACCGAGCAGGAGGCCGTGCTGAGCCTCAATCCGGCGCAGCTCGATCAGCTTCTCCATCCGACGCTCGACCCGACGCGGAGATGACCGTTCTCGCCAAGGGCTTGCCGGCCTCGCC
>NZ_LPWD01000115.1 GCF_001723295.1 Methyloceanibacter marginalis | reverse complement strand
CTCCTTGTCGACAAGGAGATATTCCTCTTCGATGCCGACGCTGAATGAAGGTTCCGGAATCGCCATGGCGGGCACTTTACACAATCGCCGCGGCTCCGGGAGAGGCTAAGCGACCAGTCCTTTGAGTAGATAGCCGATGAAATAGGCGACGCTCGCCGCCAGCATGCCGATGAGGAGCGTCTCGGAGCCCGCCTGCCACCACGGCTTGGGCGACCAGCGGCTGCGAAACGACCCAATGGCGAAGAAGGTCGCGCCCGTCATGATCGCGGAGGGCCATTCGGGAGCGGCGAGGCCGAGGAGATAGGGAAGGAGCGGGACGCTGCCGCACGCCACAAAGGCGACAAACGTATAGAGGGCGGCATGGATGGGTGAGCGGCTCACCGCGGGCATGCCGTGCTCTTCGGTCATCATGGTGTCGATCCAGCTCTCGCGGTGCCGGGTGATGACGTCGACGGCGGATTCGAGTGCATCGCCCTCGAATCCCTTGGCTCTGAAGATCTGCCGAACCTCCTCACGCTCGCCTTCCGGGGCGAGGGCGATATGGCGCTCTTCCATGCGGCGTAGCTGGTCGTACTCGTCGCGTTCGGCGCGGGTGCCGGTATAGTTGCCCGCCGCCATCGAGAAACCGTCGGCCAGAAGGTTGGCGATGCCCAGGACGACCACCACCGTGGGAGACAGGTTGGCGCCGACGACGCCCGCCATAATGGCGAAAGTCGTGACCGTCCCGTCGATGCCGCCATAGACCCAGTCGCGCAGATAGCTGACGCGCGGTCCGTGGCCGAGGCGTCTTGCGATGGCGCCGGGTGTGTGGCTGTGCTCAAGGCGGGGCAAAAGTTTCGTTCCCTTCCATGGTCTTAAGGATTATGTGGCATGCCTGACGACCACGGGCAATCGCGGCAACGCTTGCCTAGCCACAGTCATTTCAATCGCTTATATAGCGGGGACTTAAGTGGAGAGTAGACGAATGGCACCGCGTTGGAGCCCCGAACACTGGCGTACGAAGCCGATCGAGCAGGTCCCGGTCTATCCGGATCCGGCCCAGCTTGCCGAGGTGGAGCAGCAGCTTGGCACGTTCCCGCCGCTCGTTTTTGCAGGCGAGGCGCGGGAGCTCAAGGCTAAGCTCGCCCGCGTCGCGCAAGGTGAGGCCTTCCTGCTGCAGGGCGGAGATTGCGCGGAAAGCTTCGCGGAACATGGCGCGGACACGATCCGCGACTTCTTCCGCGTGTTCCTGCAAATGGCCGTGGTGCTGACCTATGCCGGCGGGTCGCCGGTGGTGAAGGTCGGCCGCATCGCCGGTCAGTTCGCCAAGCCGCGTTCCGCGCCCACCGAGACGCAAGACGGCACGGAGTTGGCGAGCTATCGCGGCGACATCATCAACGGCATCGATTTCTCGGAAGCCTCCCGCACGCCGGATCCGCAGCGCATGCATATGGCCTATCGCCAGGCTGCCGCGACGCTCAACCTGCTGCGTGCCTTTGCGCAAGGCGGCTACGCCAATCTGGAGCATGTGCATCAGTGGAATCTCGGCTTCGTCAAGGATAGTCCCGCCGGCCACCGCTACCAGGAGCTTTCGGATCATATCGCCGAGACGCTGCGCTTCATGCGCGCCATTGGGCTTACCGCTGAAAATACATCCCAGCTTCGCTCGACCAGCCTCTACACGAGCCATGAGGCGTTGCTGCTCGGCTATGAGCAGGCGTTGACGCGCATCGATTCACGTTCCGGCGATTGGTATGCCACCTCGGGCCATTTCCTGTGGGCGGGCGACCGCACGCGTCAGCTCGACCATGCGCATCTCGACTATCTCCGCGGCATCAAGAATCCGGTCGGCGTGAAGATCGGTCCGACGGTGACGGCCGACGAGTTGCTCAAGTTGATCGATCTCTTGAGCCCGCAGAACGAGCCGGGCCGCATGACGCTGATCTGCCGCTTCGGCGCGGACAAGGTCGGCAAGCATCTGCCGGCGCTCATCCGCGCGGTGGAGCGCGAAGGCAAGTCGGTGGTCTGGGCCTGCGATCCGATGCACGGCAACACCATCAAGGCGGGCAATAGCGGCTACAAGACGCGTCCGTTCGACCTGATCCTGAAAGAGGTCGAGTCGTTCTTCGATATCCATCGCAGCGAAGGCACCCATGCGGGCGGCATCCATGTGGAGATGACCGGACGCAACGTGACGGAGTGCGTGGGCGGCGCCAAGGCTGTGACCGAGACGGATCTTTCGGACCGCTATCACACCCATTGCGACCCCAGGCTCAACGCCGATCAGTCGATCGAGCTGGCCTTCATCGTGGCCGAGCGGCTGCGGCGCGATCGGGAAGGGCGGCCCCAGCCGGAAGTCTCCGTCGTCGCCGGCGAGTAGGCGGGGATAGTCTTTTGCGCGCTTGTTTGTGCCGCGCCCACCGCTAAGTTCGATCCATGACCGGTAATATCAAGGACTCATTCAAGCTCGCGCTTGCGCAGCTCAACCCGGTCGTGGGCGATATCGAGGGCAATCTCGAGAGAGCCCGGACGGCGCGCGCGGCCATGGGCGAGGCCGGCGCGGACTTGATCGCCTTCACCGAGCTCTATCTCACCGGCTATCCGCTCGAAGATCTGGTGCTGAAGCCGGCCTTGCAGCGCGCGGCGCGCGAGGCCTGCGAGGCGTTGGCGCAGGATACGGCCGACGGCGGGCCGGCCATCCTGATGGGCCTGCCCTGGGGCGAGCCGCCGTTCGTCTACAACGCGGTGGCGCTCCTGGACGCGGGCCGTATCGAGGCGGTGCGCTACAAGAACAACCTGCCGAATTACGGCGTGTTCGATGAGAAGCGCGTCTTCGCGGCGGGGCCCATGCCGGCGGCGATCCATTTCCGGGGCGTATGCCTCGGTGTACCGGTCTGCGAGGACATCTGGGCCGAGGACGTCTGCGAGTCCCTCGTTCAGGCGGGTGCGGAGATCCTGATCGTGCCCAATGGTTCGCCCTATTGGATGGACAAGCAGGAGACCCGTTACGGTGTGGCCGAGACGCGGGTGGCGGAGACGCGCCGGCCGCTCGCCTATCTCAACCAGGTCGGCGGCCAGGACGAGCTTGCCTTCGACGGCGCCTCCTTCGTGCTCAACGCCGATGAGGAGCTTGCCGTGCAGCTCCCTGCTTGGGAGGTGGCACTCGCGCTGACGGAATGGCGCCGCGAGGACGGGCGTTGGCACTGCCTGCCTGGTCAGATCGCCGAGGTGGAGGAAAGCGATGCCGCCAACTACCTCGCCTGCGTCACCGGCTTGCGCGACTATATCGACAAGAACGGCTTTCCGGGTGTGGTGCTCGGACTTTCCGGAGGGATCGATTCTGCGCTCTGCGCCGTGATGGCGGTGGACGCCCTCGGCGCGGACCGCGTGCACTGCGTGATGCTGCCTTACGAATACACCAGCAAGGAAAGCCTGAGCGATGCCGAGGCGATCGCCAAGGCGTTGGACGTGCGCTACGACATCGTGCCGATTCACGACGGCGTCGAAGGCTTGAGCGCATGCTTGAAGGATGTGCTGAAAGGCCCGCCGGAGGACTTCACGGCGGAGAACCTTCAGTCGCGCACGCGCGGCACCCTTCTGATGGCGATCTCCAATAGGCTCGGGCCTCTCGTACTGACCACCGGCAACAAGTCGGAGGTTTCGGTGGGCTACGCCACGCTTTATGGCGACATGAACGGCGGCTTCAATCCGCTCAAAGATTTGTACAAAGGCCAGGTCTATGCGCTGTCGCGCTACCGCAACGCGCATCGGCCCAAAGGCTGTCTCGGGCCGGACGGCGTCATCATTCCGGAGAGCGTTCTGACCAAGGATCCGTCGGCCGAGCTGAAGCCCGGTCAGCGCGACGTGGATTCGCTGCCGCCATACCCCGTGCTGGACGATATTCTCAATTGCCTGGTGGAGCTTGAGATGCCGGTCCCCGAGATCGTCGCGCGGGGGCACGCCCCGGAGCTGGTGCAGAAGGTGGAGCGCATGCTCTATCTCGCCGAATACAAGCGGCGGCAGGCGGCGCCGGGGACGAAGATCACCGCCAAGAATTTCGGCCGCGACCGCCGCTATCCAATCACCAACAAATTCCGCGAGCGTTTGTGATGGTAGAGCCTGTCCACTCCCTCCCCCTAAAAGGGGGAGGGTCGGGGTGGGGGTCGGAAGGTCGTGACCCCCACCCGGCACGCCGTCTGATGGCCGGCGCGCCCGCCCTCCCCCTTGCAGGGGGAGGGAGCTTCACGCGCGGTGCATATCCTCCCCCCTGAAAGGGGGGAGATAGAGGGGGGTCATTATTTGAGCTAAATGCGAACGGGCGGCCGTTTCCGGCCGCCCGCGAAGTCGCGTCTGTGGCGAAGCGCTATTTGTTCGGCGCCTGCGCGTACAGCTCCTCGACATGCTCCCAGTTGATGAGATTGTCGAACCAGGCTTCGAGATATTTCGGCCGGGCGTTGCGGTAGTCGATGTAATAGGAGTGTTCCCAGACATCGCAGCCGAGCAGCGGCCAGCCGCCATGGACCAGCGGGTTCTCGCCGTTCAGCGTCTTGGTCACTTCGAGCTTGCCGTCCTTGTTCAGGGCGAGCCAGCACCAGCCCGAGCCGAACTGGGTCTTGCCGG
>NZ_LPWD01000114.1 GCF_001723295.1 Methyloceanibacter marginalis | reverse complement strand
TCGCGATAGGCCGCGAGGTGACGAGACGCGGATCGAGGAAGCCAGCCTGCTTCGCCATGGGCAGAAAGTCGTTCCAGTAAAGCGCGCCGCCCAGGCATTCGCCGTAGAGCAGCGGATCGGCGCGCACCGCGTCCGGCAGACGCCGATCGCAATAGACGTCGGCGAAATAGATCTCGCCCCCCGGCTTTAGGAGGCGATGGGCGCCGCGCAGCACCGCGAGCTTGTCGACGCAGAGATTGATGACGCAGTTCGAGACCACGACGTCGAAGGTGCCGGGCTCGAGACCGAGTTCGTCGAGCTTCTCCAGATAGCCTTTGACGAAGTGCACATTCGGCTCGGCGTAGCCGAACTGCCGCATATGCCAGTCCTTGTGGGTCTCGGCGGTGGCGAGTTGCTCGTCGGTCATGTCGACGCCGACCACGCTGCCCTCCGCGCCGACCAGCTGGGAGATCAGATAGACGTCGCGCCCCGAACCGGAGCCGAGGTCGAGCACGTTGCAGCCCTTGAGCGCCGCGGGAATGACGATGCCGCAGCCGTAATATTTGGAGCGCACCTCCTCATGCACGTTGGCGATGGCCGCTTCGAGATAGCCCGGCACGCCCCCGCCGTCGCAGCAGGCCGAGGTCTGCAAGTCCTTCGAGCCTTTGAGGACCTTGCCGTAATACTCCTTCACCACCTCGACATTCATGGCGCCGCTCCCTGTCCGCCTTCACCCAACACGCATGTGCACATTAGCAAGTCCCGCGGCGCTTCGGCAGCACGCACGAACGCACAGTCCCGTGAACCCGCCGGGGCGCGGCTCAATAGCTCGCTCCCCCTGAAAGGGGTCCCATCGATAGCGGTTTGACCCCCACCCGACGCGCGATGCGCGCTACCCTTCCCCCTTTCGAAGGAGGAGGGAAAGAGGCATGCCGCTACCCAGAGGCGCCGCGAAACCCGGTCGCCAGCACATAAACTTCCGCCGAATCCTGCCGGCTTGCCTTGGGCTTGATGTGCTGGACCTTGGCGAAGCCTTGTTTGAGCCGCGTGACCAAGTCCTGGCCGGCGCCGCCCTGCAGCACCTTGGCGAGATAGACGCCGCCGGGCTTGAGCAGATCCTCGGCGATGTCGAGCGCGGCCTCGGCCAGCGCGATGACCCGCAAATGATCGGTCTGGCGATGCCCGGTCGAGGACGCCGCCATGTCCGACAGCACCAGATCGGCATGCGCGCCGTCCAACGCGTCGCGGAGCAGACCGGGCGCTTCCGCGTCGGTGATGTCGACGTGCAGGAAGGTGACGCCGGGCACGGGCTCGATGTCAGTGAGATCGGCGGCGACGACCCTGCCCTTCCCGTCCACGGCCTTCACGCGATCGGCTGCCACCTGGCTCCAGCCCCCGGGCGCGGCCCCCAAATCGATGACCACGGCGCCGGGTTTCAGCAGGCCGTGCTTGTCGTCGATCTCGATAAGCTTGAGGCGGCGCGGCTGCGATACCCCTGGCGCTTCGCCTCCTCCACGTAAGGATCGTTCAACTGCCGCTGCAGCCAGCGCGTGGACGCAAGCTTCCGCCCTTTCGCGGTCTTGCGCGCACGGTCAGCCCGCGCCGGCCAGAAGGCTTGCGGGGCCCGTCTTTCGTTGGCCTTACCATGAGTTAATCACGCCCTATCGCCGCACGGCCTTGACCCGGGCGGCCCCGCCGCCCCATGTCCACCGCATCCTTCCTCTAACACCTGCCACATGCCCCGCTATTTCGTCACCCTGATCGTTGCGGTCGCCTTGTTCATGGAAACCATGGACTCGACCATCATCGCCACGTCGCTGCCCGCGATCGCGGCCGATCTGGGCGAGGACCCCATCGCGCTCAAGCTGGCGCTCACATCGTATCTGCTGTCGCTCGCCGTGTTCATCCCGGTGAGCGGCTGGATGGCCGACCGCTTCGGCGCGCGCACCGTGTTCCGCGCCGCCATCGTCGTGTTCACGCTCGGCTCCGCGGCCTGCGGCTTCGCTCAAGGTCTCGGCGACTTCGTCCTGTTCCGCATCATTCAAGGCATGGGCGGCGCCATGATGGTGCCCGTGGGCCGGCTCGTGATCTTGCGCTCCGTGCCCAAGGCCGAGCTGATCTCGGCGCTTGCCTGGCTGACCGTCCCGGCGCTGATGGGCCCGGTGATCGGCCCGCCGCTTGGCGGCTTCATCTCCACCGTGTTCGACTGGCGCTGGATCTTCTGGATCAACATCCCCATCGGCCTGCTCGGCATCTATCTCGCCACGCGCTTCGTCGAGAATTTTCGCGAGGAGGAGGTGCCGCCGCTCGACATCAAAGGTTTCTTTCTGTCCGGCATCGGCCTCGGCGGTCTCGCCTTCGGCTTCACCGTGATCGGCCAGCCGCTTTTCTCCGCGCCCGTCGTGGCGGCCATGCTTGTCACCGGCGCGGTCGCCTTAACGCTTTATGTGCGCCACGCGCTGCGTGTCCCCGCACCGCTCCTCGATCTGCGGCTTCTGAAGATCGACACGTTCTTTGCCAGCGTCGCCGGCGGCTTTCTGTTTCGTCTCGGGATCGGCGCGGCGCCCTTCCTGCTGCCGCTCTACTTCCAGCTCGGCTTCGGCATGACCGCGCTCCAATCGGGCCTCCTCACCTTCGCCACGGCGGTCGGCGCCATCGCCATGAAAACCACGGCCGCGCCGATCATCCGGCGCATCGGCTTCAAGCAGATCCTCGTCTGGAACGCGGTGCTGACGGCCGCCTTCACGGCCGCCTCCGCCCTGTTCACCGCGGTGACGCCCGCCGCGGTGATCCTCGCCGTACTTTTGGTCGGCGGCTTCTTCAAGTCGCTTCAGTTCACCGCCATCAACTCGATCGCCTATGCCGACATCGAGGAGAAGGACATGAGCAAGGCGACGAGCTTCGCCAGCGTCGCGCAGCAGCTCTCCATGTCGGCCGGCGTCGCCACGGGGGCGCTCGTGCTCGAGATCGAGCGCATGGGCCGGGAGACCCATCACGTCGTGGCGAGCGACTTCCCGCCGGCCTTCCTCATCGTGGGCGCGCTCGCGGCACTTTCGGCGCTCGTCTTCATGCGCCTGCCGAAGCACGCAGGCTCCAGCCTCTCCCGAAAGGCGCACAAGGTGGGCGAGCCGGAACCAACGCCGGAAACCGTTTGAGGTCGAAGATCAGCCGCGGCCGTGATGCGGCTTGTCACCCCCGCCACGGCGGCGGCGGTGCGGCCGGTACTGCTCGCGGCGGTCGTGGCCGTCCTCGGCCATCAACGTGGTGAGGATGCCTTCGCGCAATCCCCGGTCGGCCACGCGCAGGCGCTGGCAGGGCCAAACGCGCAACAGCGCTTCGAGAATGGCGCACCCGGCGAGCACCAGATCGGCCCGCTCATGGCCGATGCAAGGCTGCGCCACCCGCTCCGCGTAGCTCATGGCAATGAGGTCGTTGGATACCCTGCGCACGTCCTCCGCCGTCAGCCAGCAGCCGTCGACCCGCGCGCGCTCGTAATGGGGCAGCTTCAGGTGGATGCCGGAGATCGTGGTCACGGTGCCGGACGTGCCGAGGAAATGCGCCCGGCTCTGCTCGACGCGCTCACTGAATCGGTGCTGCGCCTCGAAGCCCTTGAGCGCCACCATCACGTGATCGACCATCGCCTCGTAGTCGCTTTGCGTAACCTCGCGACCGCCATGACGTTCGGCCAGGCTGACCACGCCGATGGGCAGCGAGGTCCACGCGGCGATGCAGTTCTGCACGCCGGCGCGATCGTGAAGCGAGCGCCGCCACGACCGTCCGAGCTGCTTGAGGTCGAGCCAAATCAATTCGGAGCTTCCGCCGCCGATATCGAACACGAGCGCCCAATCGCAATTGCGGTCGAGCAGCGAAGAGCAGCCCGACACCGCGAGCTTGGCCTCCGTCTCGCGGCCGACGATTTCGAGCTTGAGGCCCGTCTCGTTTGCCACCCGGTCGATGAACTCGGGGCCATTGATGGCGATGCGGCAGGCTTCCGTCGCGATCAGACGCGACCGGGTGACTCCGCGCCGGCGCATCTTGTCGGCGCATACGCGCAAGGCGTCGATCGTGCGCTTCATGGCGGCGTCGGAGAGCTTGCCGCTTGTCAGCACGCCCTCTCCCAGCCGGATGATGCGCGAGAAAGCGTCGATCACGACAAAACCGCGCCGCGACGGCTTGGCGACCAAGAGACGGCAATTGTTGGTTCCGAGATCGAGCGCGCCGTAGACCGAATGAGCCGGGCGCGAGGACGCGCCGGTATCCTTGATTCCCTCGGCTGCCCCGGCAGGACTTTCGGCCGGCACGCCTGCAAACGCAGACGCCCCGGTGCGCGCGGCGGCGCTTCCCCCGCTATCGCCGGTTTCGCTCCGCATGGCACTGGCGTCACGCGGAAAGCTGGCAGCCGGGCGGGCAATGCCGCTCGGCCCAGTCACGATGTTCAACCTTTCGCACCGGAGCGGCCGCTATTCTGCCCGGTCGGCGGCTTCGGCGTTGACCTATGTCGCTAATCTAACAAGGTGTTCCGGCAGGTAAAGCCGTTTAACAAAGGCTCGGTCAGACCCCTGAAACCGTTGGCGTGGGGCGCCAATCGGCGACCGTCTTGGAGTCGGCTTCGGCTTCCCAGCGTCCCGGGTGGACCGTCTCGCCGGAGAGCGCGGCAAGGCGCTTCAGATACTCAGGCCGCGGCATCTCGTGAAACCCCATCTGCGCCGTGGTCGGCGTCAGCCATTTGTTGTCGGCGAGCACAAAGCCCCATTTGGCAAGGTGCCAGGCGAGCACCGAAAAGCCGATCTTGGAGGCGTTCGATTCGCGGAAGAACTGGGATTCGATGACGAACACGCGGCCCACGGCCACCCCGTAGCCGCCGCCGGCGAGATCGCCGTCCTTGTTCCACACTTCGAAGGATGGACATGTCCCGCGTCGAACAGTCTGGCGTAGGCGCGCATGATGCGCGGCGTAATCCAGGTGAGATGCGGACGTCCTTGGCGGCGCCCGGCGCAACCCTTGATCACGTCCTCGAAATTCTGGTCGAAGGTGACCCGGTAGCGGCCCTGGCGCATCATGCTGCGCAGCCGGCTGGAGATGTGAAAGTCATCGAGCGGCACCACCGCGCGATTCACCGGCGAGAACCATTTCACGGGGCCAAAATGACCGTGGGGAAATAGCCCGCTTGCATAAGCATCCATCAGCGTGTGCGGAGACAGGTCGCCGGCGATGCCAACAAGCTCGCACGCGTCGCCGAGCGCGCCGGCATGCGGCAGGTCATGGCTTCCCTGGAAAAGATGGGCGATGCAGGCCCGCGTGAGCGGCACGAGCGCCGCGATGCGCTTCGGTCGCAGCGCCCAGGCCGTGCCGAGCACCCACCGTTCGCAGGTCTCGAGCGGCGTTCGCGAAACAAGTCCGCGCGCTTGCGATCGATCGCACGTGCCGGTTTCGGTTGGTCGATGGGCGGAAACTCCGCGCGCGTGATGACTCGTTGCTCTGACACTCGTCCCTCTTCGCCGGGGCCGCCGGACCGTTCCCCGACGATAACAGCCCGCCGCCGCATACCCGGAGCCTCTATCAGAACGGGGTTAACCCAGTCCCTCCGGCTCCCAAGAAACGAAAAGCGGCGCCGCACGTTTCCCTATTGAGAGCCAGAAGCAACAAGGAGAGCGATTATGACCGACAATCGCCATTCGCCCAAAAAGGCCGAAAATCAAGACCCGTCCCGGGGCAATCTTGGTCAGAAGCAGGCGGAGCGTGAAGAGGCCGCCGACGAGAAGCTCGATCACATGGGCGACAAGGACAAGCAGTCCACGAAGAGCCACAACGAGCAAGACAAGTAGCGATTAGGTCCGGCGCGGCGCGCGGCGGCGATCCCAAAGGCGCTCATCGAGCACACGACTGACCCGCTCGGCCGGCGGGATGGCCTCGATCTCGCGGGCGAAAGCCCGGTATTCGAACTTGGCGTCGTCGGTTCCCCCGCCATGCAGCAGCGTGTGGCGGTATTCCAGAAGACGCCGCCAGCCCCGCGAGTCCCCGCCGCGCGCCGGCGCCGGAACGCCGGCCGCCATCAGCCGGCGCATCACGGTCTGGGCCGCCTCGGCCTCGTCCTGCCCGGCTCTGACCAGAAGATCGATGATCACCGCGGCCCGCGCGAGCAAGGTCGGGCTTGGCGGCGTGCCGTGCCGCCGGTCCCGCTTCGTCCCGGTCGGTGCGGCGCTGGGTTCAGCACTCGGACCAGGCGCTGAGGCGGCACTGTCCGACTCCCGCCGGGCCAGCCTCCCCTGGAGATCGGTAAGAGGCTGCAGGTCCTCGGGCGCAACGCCGTCCGCGGCGAGCTCCGCGACCACCGCCTGAAGGCATTTGAGGCCGAGCGCCGCCATGTCGCCCGGCTCGTCGGCATGGGTCCGCCGCAGCGCCCTGAGGGCCGCGCCGATACGATCCGCGGATGGCGAACGTGCTTCCATGCCGCGAGTCTAGCCGCAGTCCTTGGAAAATTGGTTACCGACAAAGATTCTTTTGACTTTACCCGCCCGCGCCCGGATTTCGCCACCGCCCTGCGGGCCTTGCCAAGCCCGAGGCCCAGCGGCTAGAAGGAGCCCGAGATCCACGCGTTGCGCCTTGCAAGGCCGCCGCGCAAGATCCACATCCCAAGCCGCTGGTGGGGGATCGTCTAACGGTAGGACAGCGGACTCTGACTCCGCCAGTCTAGGTTCGAATCCTAGTCCCCCAGCCACTCTCTCTCCTCAGTATATCAACGCCCTACGGCTCGAACTCTGTTCGGACACACGAGATCGACGGACAACGCTACCGCACAGCAAGACCTAATCCACCCGTATCTCCACGCGGCAATGATCGCTGGGACCCCACTGATCCGGCTCATTGAGAGCGGTCACCTGGACGCGATTTGCCAGACGAGGCGATGCAAACACAAAGTCGAGCTGGCGCGTGCAGGTCGATGGCGCCTGTCGGTTGGTGTGGTAAGTGGGAACGTTACCGCTTGAGCGGGGAAGCTCGGCGGGCCAAGGCTCAGCTTGCCGCCCATTCGGCGCTTGCGGTCCTACAAATCTAAAGCCCAACGCCGTCATTCGGCTGAATATTGTCTCGTACCGCGCCGCCCAATAGGCATCTCCATACTCGCCATACCCGTGAAGGATATTGAGATCTCCAGCGACCAAAATGTCTTGACCAAATTTCTTGCCAGCAAACACCGATAGGTCGGAGATCAAGCGGTGCACTGATGCGTCCGCGTAGATGAAATCACGGTTGGCCAGATTGTGCGACCTCTCCCAAACTGCATATGCCGATACCGCGACAAACGGTTCGCCAGCACACGGAGTAACAATCGCTGCGGCAAGGGTACCGGGCCGGCTTACGCCTAACTCACCCGACTTCACGTCGGGGAGAGCCGTTGTTGTGAGCCACTTCAGTTTGGCGGAATTGGAAATATTGACGATGGCAGCCCGCCACGCACAATGCTGCCCTGTTCGCCAAAACGCAGCATCCGTAGCGAGTTTTGCTGCTGCGTCGGCCGGCGGTTCTCCAGCTTCCTGAAGCAATGCAACGTCTGCGTCGGAGGCCGCAAGAAACCGCCACGCCGCCGCCGGTGGGCGATGTTCCATGAGATTAGCTTCAGCTGGCACCCCTCTCCGTTGTGCGCACTTTAGCGCGACTGGGTTCCGTAAGTAATATCGCGATGAACTCCGGCTGAATGTTGCATTCAGCGCCGCTCAAAGGCGACTTCGACGACGCGCTCCGCAAACCAAACGGAGTAAGCACCATGACCCTCAAGACCCTTCTCATCG
>NZ_LPWD01000113.1 GCF_001723295.1 Methyloceanibacter marginalis | reverse complement strand
TGGTCGAGGCGGTGACCTGGTCGTTCGTGCCGGTGGCGGAGGCGAAACTGTTCGGCGGCGGTCAGCCTGCGCTCACCCTCGACAATCCGATTTCCACGGAGCTCGCCCAGATGCGGCCGAGCCTGCTGCCCGGGCTCATCACCGCCGCCAAGCGGAACCGCGACCGGGATTTCTCGGACGGCGCGCTGTTCGAGCTCGGCCAGGCCTATCGCGGGCTGGCCCCAGAGGATCAATATCTCGCCGCCACGGGCGTCCGCTTCGGCACCTCATCTCTTGAGGGTTCTGGCCGTCACTGGTCGGGCGACGTGCCGGAAGCCGGTTGGGCGGCCGCCAAAGCCGACGCTATCGCAGCCCTTGCGGCCCTCGGGTTCAGCCAAGCCAACATCCAAGTGACCCGCGAGGCACCCGCCTGGTTCCACCCGGGCCGCTCCGGCGCGTTGAAGCTTGGGCCAAAGGTGACGCTCGGCGTGTTCGGCGAGCTGCATCCCGATACGCTCGCGGCGCTTGATGCCGAAGCGCCCATGGCCGCCTTCGAGCTTTATCTCGACAACCTCCCGCCGGCGAAGCGCAAGGGCACCGCCAAAGCGGCGCTCGATGCCTCCGATCTTCAAGCCGTGCGGCGCGATTTCGCCTTCCTGGTGGATGCGGACGTGGCCGCGGGCGATGTGGTGCGCGCGGCGTCCAGTGCCGACCGGGCCCTGATCTCGGAGGTGAACGTGTTCGACGTGTTCACCGGACAGGGCGTTGCGCAAGGCAAGAAGTCGCTCGCCATCGAGGTGACGCTTCAGCCGCGCGACAAGACGCTGACGGAAGCAGAGATCGACGCCGTCGCGGAGAAGGTGGTGGCCGCGGTCACCAAGGCCACCGGCGGCGAGTTGCGCGGCTAGGCGCTAGCGCCGGCCGAACCCGAAGATCGGCTTCCGCTTCTTCTGGCTCGCGCCATAGAACGGCTTGTCGGCGCAAGCCGATTGAAGATGCTGCGCAAGCTTGGTGGGAATGGCGGGCGCCGGTCGGAAGCCTGCGCACAGCGCGCCGATTTTGCCGCCGAGACTTTCGGCGCCTTGCGCGCAGTAGAGCCCCGAGCCGTCATTCCGTGGCGTAAAGCGCACGCCTTGCGATGCGGCGCCGTCGCCAAGCCGCGCACCGAGATAGTTCAGCGCGAAGATGCGCTGCATAGACTGCTCCGCTGGGAAGCGTTCGGGCTTCATATGCGTCCCCGTGAGCGGGATCGCCTCGATGGCGCCCAGCGTCCAATCCCCCTCCAGCTTCGCCAGATGCACCTTCGCCATCAGCCCATAGTCGCGGCAGATGCCGAAGCGCTTCATTTCGGCGGTGCCGGGATGCAGGAAGTTGCCGAGCCCGTAGAAGATGAGCGAGTCGCCTGCGCGCTCCACGCCTTGGGCCACATGCGGGTGATGGCCGACGATCAGGTCGATGCCTTTGGTGCGCGCCGCGAAGCCGCGCCAGTCCTTGAGTTGCCGCTGGTCCGGAACCACGCGGCCTTCGAGCCCGTAATGGACCGACAGGATGCGATAATCGGCCGGAAGCTCCGCGAGCCGGTTCACCACCAACTGGAAATCCTTCTCGTTCCGATAGCCCGCCTGGCCCGGCGTGTCCTGACCGGCGCGATGCTCGGGGCGCTGGCCGGTGATGATGCCGATGGCGGCAAATCCCAATGTCATGTCGCCGGCTTCGAGGCAGCCGGGCCGCGTCGCCTCCTCGTAGCTGGCGCCGATGCCGGCGTAGGCGATGGCGCGCTCCGCCGCCGCGATGGCCATGTGATAGAGCGTCTCTTCCGCGCCGTACGCCCCGTAGTCCATCGCGTGATTGTTGGCGAGCGAGAACAGGTTGAAGCCGGTATCGATGAGCGCCTTCAGCCCAGCAGGATGGCTCTTGAAGTTATAGGGCGATGTCTGCCCCTTGCTGTCGGGGGTGAGATCGTTGCGGTCGGTGACCACCGTCTCGAGATTGACGAAAGCAAGATCGCCGTCGACTCCCGCGCCACGCCGCTCAGGCTCTCCTTGAAGCCGAGCGCCTTGCCGTCCTTCACGAATCCTTCGGGCGCAACCTCGGCGCCTTTCGGGTTGAAGCCGGTGTCGCCCACCAGCACCAGCGTGAGACGGTCGGGACCCGGCGCCTCGGGCGGCGCTCCGCCGATCGAGGCGGTATATTCGGTACTGGCGCAGGGCTCGATGCGGACCGCGCCGTGAAGCGCGCTGCCGCCGGCAGCGAGCGCAAGGACCGCCGCTGCGGCGCCCAAGGACTTCGTGAGCCCGGGCCTGAGCAGGCGGCGTCGCATGAGTCAGTCGGCCCTCATGTCACGACCTCCTGATCCGCGTGGTTGCGAATCGGTGCTGTATCGAATCCCAGATTGCGGTCGCGGGCAAGGTGGACCATGGCGCGCTCGGCCAGCGCCGTGATGGTGAGCAGCGGGTTGCAGCCGATGGAGCGCGGGATCACCGCGCCGTCGCAGACATAGAGCCCCGCATGAGTCGCCTCGCCGCTCGGCCCGGCGAAGACCTGGCATTTGTGATCGACCACGCCTGAGCTTGCATCCTCGCCCATGCCGCAGCCGCCGAGCGGATGCGCGGTGGCAGGCTTGGTGCCCATGTTCGTCGCCGCCAGCGGGCTCTTGATATAGCGCCCGCCAACTGCCGCCGCCGCCTTGGTTAGCGCTCATCGACCCGCGTATAGACGGGCTGGTCCGCCACGTCGGGCCAGTTCACCTGGAGGCTGCCATTGGCGAGCGTGAGGCGGCCGCCCGCATCGTCATGGGAGACGACGAAGAAGGTGTGCAGGTGTGAGAGCGGCCCCTCGTACACGCCCTTGATCAAGCTTTGCGCCGCGCCAAGGATCCGGCCGCCCGACAAGAAGAACACGGGCAGGAGCGGGGCAAGCGCGGAGGGCAGCACCCCTTCCTGGATGATCATGCTGCGGTCGAGATCGCCCGCGTCGGGCAGCTCGATCTGGCCGGCGACACATGCCCCCACCGTATCACCGGTGAACTTGGGCGGCTCGCCGACGCCGACAGCGTTCACCCGTTCGCGGCCGCCCAAGGCAAAGGCGATGATGTCGCCGTTGGCGGAGAAGTGCTCTCCCAGCTTGTCGGAGAGCTTCAGGCCGCGCTCGCGTGAGCGCAGGAGAATCTCGGTGGAGCCGAGCGTGCCGGCCCCGAGCACCACGGCTTTCGCATCGACCGAGTGCGGGGCGCCGTCCTTGTCATCGGAGGGCGCGAAGTGGACACGCCAACCGCCGCTCAGCTTCTCCACGTGACTCACGGTGAGCGCGGTGAACATCTCGGCGCCATGGGCGCGGGCGTCGGGAAGATAGGTCATCGCCACGGTGTTCTTGGCGCCGACATTGCAGCCCGAGCAACAATCGCCGCAAAGCGTGCAGGCCGCTTGCATGCGCCCGCGGGGTTCACCGTCTCTTCGAAGCTCACCACCACAGGCGCGGCGACGGGAGATTGGCCGAAGGCAGCACTCGCCGTCTCGAGTGAGCGGTATTTGGAGAGCGCCGGGGCGTCGCCATAGCGCGCCGGACGCAGCATCGCGCGCGCGCGCTCGAATCCGAGATCGAGCAGACCGTCGTGGTTGATGGCCTCCGGCCAAAGATGATCGGCGAACACACGCGCGTCCGGGCGCAAGGCCACCCCGGCATTGATCAGCGAGCCGCCGCCGAGACCGCAGCCGACGAGCACATGGATGTCAGCGCCGAGCCTGAAATCGTAGAGCCCGGTGCGGGAACCGGAGCGCATCTTGCCACCGTTCAACTGCAATTCGCGGCGGAGCTCCGGCAGGCGCGCGGGAAAGGCCCCGGTGGGCACCTCGCGGCCGCGCTCGATGACGCAGACCCGCTGGCCGGCCCGGGACAGCCGGGAGGCGGCCACGCCGCCGCCATAGCCGGAGCCGACCACGACTACGTCGTAGGCGGGTTTCATGGCCTCTCGCGGCAAGGACAGGATGGTTTGCATGACCCCTCAATAGCCCAGATCAGCGAGGCGCCCCAAGCGCTTCTGCGCAAAGCCCCACTAGGCATCACTTCCAATCACGGTCACGCGAGACCATCTATGCGCAACCTGTCCCGCTCATTATCGTTGCAGACAGACAACAATGTGGAGACATCCCATGATTGCGCGATGGATTTGCGCTGGCCTGATGGCGGCTTTTCTCGCCGCGTCCGTGCTCGCGGGCGGGGCCTACAGTACCCACGCGGCCGAGACCAAGACGGCGATCTTCGCCGGGGGCTGCTTCTGGTGCGTGGAAGATGTCTTCGATCATGTCGACGGCGTCACCGAGACCGTCTCAGGCTATGCGGGCGGCACGACGCCAGACCCGACCTATGGCAGCCACAAGGGCTATGTCGAGGCGCTCAGGGTGACCTACGACCCGTCTAAGGTCACCTATGCCAAGCTGCTCGATCACTATTGGCACAATATCGACCCGTTCGACCCATCCGGGCAGTTCTGCGACAAGGGTCCGGCCTATCGCACCGTCATCTTCGTATCGGACGACAACGAAAAGGAGCTGGCGGAGACCACGAAGCAGGAGATCGCCAAGCGCTTCGACAAGGAGGTCGCGACCGAGATCCGTCCGACGACCACCTTTTACGCGGCCGAGGACTATCACCAGGATTATCACAACCTCAATCCGGTGAGTTACAAGTTCTACAAATGGAATTGCGGGCGCGCCCAGCGGCTTGCCGAGATCTGGGGCGACAAGAGCAGCTGACACGAGAAAGGGCCCTACGCTGACGCAGGGCCCTTTTCATTCAAGCGGCGAGACGGATCAAAGAACGATCCAGATGCCCTTGTCGTTGCGCTTCTTCCAGGCGCGATGGTCGGACTTGCAGCCCTTCTTGTAGGCCTTGCGGGCGTTCTTGTTGTGCGGGTACATCGCGTCCGCGCGCGCGTCGCAGCGGGGTTTGGCATCGGCCGGAACCGGCGCGGCGGCCGTCATTCCACCGGCCAGGATCACGGACGCGGCGGCGGCAAGAAATACGTTCTTCAGCATGAAGTCTCTCCTGTGGGGCGTGCACGGCGCCAGTCGCCGCGTGCCAGCCATAAGGCCTAGCACGTTACGATCCAGTTGATTTTGGGTTGTTGCATTCGAGGCAAAAAGAAAGGGGCCGACGAGGCCCCCTTCTGAGAAGTCACCTAGCGTGCGCGGTGGCTAGCTCTTGTCCATCATCTTCATCTTGAGGGTCGCCAGCGGGCCTTCCTTGCCCATGGACGCCTTGTAGGCCTTCTTGCAAGACCGCTTGTATTTGGCGCGGTCCATGATGCTGTCCGGATACTTCATTTTGGCGGCGTCTTCGCACGTCATGGCCTGTGCCGTGACGGGCGCGGTGATCGTGGCGCCGGCGATGACGGCGCAGGTGGCTGCGGCGAGGAACACTTTCTTAAGCATGAGATCTCTCCTGTGAGGATAGGCGCAATGTCCGGCGGCGCGATAAGGCCTGGCTTTGACGCCATCGGTCAATCGCCGTCGAGCCGCAAGAGAATCCACTACAGACAAAGGCTGCGGGGTTCAATCAATTCTCGTGCGGCAAAGAGAAAGGGAGCCCGAGGGGGACTCCCTTCTCAAAATTACGTCGAGCGAAGGCCCGGGCGGCAGGCTAGCTGTCCTTGCGGAGCTTGAACTTGCCCATCATGCCCGTCTTGCCGCCATGCATCTTCCAAGCCTCTTTGCAGGACTTCTTGTACTCGTGACGCATCTTGCGGTCGTCCGGGTACTCTGCCTTGGCGGCGTCCTTGCAGCTCATCCCGGCCATCGTGCCGGCCTGAGAGGGCGCCGGTGCAGTCATGGTTGCGCCTGCAAGGATCATGGTGGCCGCAGCGGCCAAAAGAACTGTCTTGGTCATATTCTACTCCTGGTTCTTGTTAGAGCCGACGCACGGTCTACGCCGCACTCGTCAGCCCAAGGAAAACGCCTCGGCCCGTCAAATGATCCGTTCTTCGAATGGATCGGCCCGAAAGACGGGAAAGGGGCCCACAAGGGACCCCTTTCCAACAACTTTGATTGAAGTTCAGACAGAACCGCCTACTGGGTCGCCTTCCAGGCTTCCTTGCAGGCCTTCTTGTACTCGTGGCGCATCTTGCGATCGTCCGGATACTGCGCCTTGGCGGCATCCTTACAGGTCATGCCGGCCATCATGCCGGCCTCGGCCGGGAGCGGCAGCGTCGTGGCGGTGACGAGACCTGCGGCGATCGTGGCGAGAAGCAGTTTCTTGAACATGTTCGAATCTCCAGTCGAGTGGGGCACCTTCCTACCAGGACTCCTCTAGCCCTCGACAGCTGCAAAATTGCGGCAATCGATCCCATGGTTTCGCCTTTATTGTTGCATGCTCAAGCTTGACCCGCGGCCGGTTGCTACCCTACGTAGCCGCTCATGAGTCCGCCGACACCTCTCTCCCACATCCGCAATTTTTCGATCGTTGCCCATATCGACCACGGCAAGTCGACATTGGCGGACCGTCTGATCCAACTCTGCGGCGCCTCACGGCCCGGGAGATGAAGGAGCAGGTGCTCGATTCGATGGACATCGAGCGCGAGCGCGGCATCACCATCAAGGCCCAGACGGTCCGCCTCGATTACAAAGCGAAAGACGGCCAGCTCTACCAACTGAATCTCATCGACACGCCGGGACACGTGGACTTCGCCTATGAGGTGAACCGCTCGTTGGCGGCGTGCGAAGGCTCACTGCTGGTGGTCGACGCTACCCAAGGCGTGGAGGCGCAGACCCTGGCCAATGTCTACCAGGCGCTCGAAAACAACCACGAGGTCGTGCCCGTCCTGAACAAGATCGACCTGCCCGCCTCGGAACCCGAGCGCGTGCGCGCCCAGATCGAGGAAGTGATCGGGCTGGACGCCCAGGACGCAATCGAGATCTCGGCCAAGACGGGCAAGGGCGTGGAGAACGTCCTCGAGGCGATCGTGCAGCGCCTGCCGCCGCCCAGGGGCGACGCGGCCGCGCCGTTGAAGGCGCTCCTCGTGGACAGCTGGTACGACGCCTATCTCGGCGTCGTGGTGCTGGTGCGCATCATCGACGGCACGCTCAGCAAAGGTCAGCGCATCCGCCTGATGCTGACCGGCGGGTCCTATCAGGTGGACCGGGTCGGCATCTTCCGCCCGAAGCAGGAGATGCGCGACCGGCTTGGTCCTGGGGAGATCGGTTTCTTTACCGCCTCGATCCGCCAGGTGGCCGACACGCGCGTCGGCGACACCATTACCGATGAGAAACGGCCAACCGAAAAAGCGCTGTCCGGGTTCCAGCCGGCGCAGCCGGTCGTGTTCTGCGGCCTGTTCCCGGTCGACTCCGGCGACTTCGAGGATCTGCGCGAGGCGGTCGGCAAGCTCCGGCTCAACGATGCGAGCTTCGAGTACGAGATGGAGACCTCGGCCGCGCTCGGCTTCGGCTTCCGCTGCGGCTTTCTCGGCCTACTTCATCTGGAGATCATCCGAGAGCGCTTGGAGCGCGAGTTCAATATCGACCTCATCGCCACGGCGCCGTCGGTCATCTACCACGTCTATCTGACTGACGGCACGATGACCGAACTGCACAACCCGGCCGACATGCCGGAAGCGCAGAAGATCGCCAAGATTGACGAGCCGTGGATCGAAGCCAGCATTCTCGTCCCGGACGAGCATCTCGGTGCCGTGCTGAAATTGTGCGAGGATCGGCGGGGACGGCAGAAGAACCTCACCTATGCGGGCAACCGCGCCATGCTCGTTTACGCGCTGCCGCTGAACGAGGTGGTGTTCGATTTCTACGACCGGCTGAAGTCGGTGTCGCGCGGCTATGCCTCGTTCGACTATCACATCACCGGCTACGAGGAGGGCGATCTGGTGAAGATGGCGATCCTCGTGAACGACGAGCCTGTCGATGCGCTCTCGGTGATCGTGAACCGCTCCCGGGCTGAGGCGCGCGGCCGGGCCATGGTCGAGAAGCTGAAGGATCTGATCCCGCGGCATATGTTCAAGATCCCGATCCAGGCGGCCATCGGCGGCAAGGTCATCGCCCGCGAGACCCTCAGCGCGCTGCGCAAGGACGTGACCGCCAAATGCTATGGCGGCGATATCACCCGCAAACGCAAGCTGCTCGAGAAGCAGAAGGCGGGCAAAAAGAAGATGCGGAGCTTCGGCAAGGTCGACATCCCGCAAGAGGCCTTCATCGCCGCGCTCAAGATGGACGCGGACTAGCGCTTCCGCTTCCCAACGAAAACAAGCGTCTTTGGGTCCACGTCGCTTCGATGTCTGAGCTGCGGCAGGTCAGCGTCTTCCAGCATCGCCATCTTCATGGCCGCCTTGCCCTGTTTGAGAGCGGAGGACACTGACTGTCCGTTCGCGAGAGCTGCATAGAATTTGGTAGCAAACGTTGCCGCGCCGAGATCGGAGATGCTGTCCGACATTCCAATGACCGCATCGACAACGTCAAGCAGCACGTCCGCCCCATCTAGTGTGTCACACGCATTCAGCACTACCAGAGTGGGAGGCGTATCGGTAGCCGCCAAGGTCTCCGCGAGCAGCCCAAAGTCCATGGATTGCCCAACCGATCCCTCAACCTTGCCGTCGTCAAGCCAAACGCTTTTGCCACCGCCATGCCCGGAGAAATGGACAATCTGCGGACGGTGCCTATTAAGCCCATCCAAAAGGCTATTGCCGTCTGCCGCTGGGCTATGTTTGATATCTACGTCGTCTCTGAAGCCGGCCCGCTCTATAGCATCGTTCACCATTCGCACCTCGGCATCCGTTCGCAGCCGACCCTGCGAGTCCGGGGTTGCTGTCAGGTACAAGACCTTAAGTTTGGCGGTCACCTTTCGTCGATTGCCCACTGACTTTGGCACCTTCACTACGACCGAAACTTCGGGTCGCCGCTTCGTTGGCGTGCTCTTAAGCAACTTCGGATTTTCGCGCTTTCTCAGTATTTCTGCCTTGTTGGCCATCACATAATTTATCTTCCCGTACCCATTTTCCTTGCCTCGGCCAGTGGAGCGAGGGATCTCGACCTTTGAAATTACCCCGTGCTTGGCGAGATGATTTACTTCGTTAAGGACAAGTTGGCGATCCGCAGGCTTTAGGCCGAGCTTGTCCATTATCTGAGTAACCGTCTTCGGCCTGCTACCTCTACCGTAGATATTCTCAAATACGTCGAGGCGAATTCTCGAGCGTCCCAAAATCCCGACGATGCGCTCGATATTCTCCTCGTGGTCACCGTGGATATTGAATACGTCCTGAAACTTATTCATCGGGCGATAGCCCTTTGGCTTCCTTTAGCAACCCTTTTGGAAACATCGAACTGAGCGTCCCTTCGCTTATGGCTAGGACAGAGGCCAGTTGCTTCTGCTTAAATCCCTTCTGCACTAGACTGAGGACCATGAGCTTCTTAAGCGCGTCTAAGTCAGCAGCAATGTTTTTGAGCTCACCCTTTTCCATTTAGGCCTCCACTCGTACTGTACGCTTCGATTTTTGCGTCGGCTTCTCCTCGCCCAGACCAAGCCCTTTTGGAATCATGCGACTTACAGTGGCCTCACTCACACCAAGCATGAGCCCGACTTGTTTCTGCGATACTCCTGACTTCAGCAACTGGAGCATGAGCAACATCTTTACGGCCCTCATCTCCCCCAGAAGTGCCGTGGCGATCTCGTCACTCATCTGATTTCTCCTTGGCGGCGATGCCCGTCAGTGTGCCTTTCGGAAACATCCGACTGATCACGCTTCGATCAATGTCGAGCGCACCCGCGACCTGAGTCTGCGTCAATCCCGATCTAAGCAAAGCCAGCACGAGCAGCTTCTTAATTGCGATCAACTCCTTCAACGTCGGGTCAATGTCCGTTGGCATCTACTTATCCTTTTGCTTGCTCGTCATTCTCACGAGCCGCCTTTCCCGTTTTCCGGGCTTTCGATAGCGTGACGTTCACATGGTTTGAGGAGGTTTGAAGGAGGTCGGCAATGTCTTTTGGCGACATCCCGGCCCTACCTAGAAAGACAATTTTGTCCTTTGAGGACTCGAACCGTGCCACCATGCTCAACGCCTGCAACCTCACAAGCAAGTCGAGCTTGGCTAGGATCTCTCCGTTACTTTCCGTCATTTTTCTTTTCCTTCTTGGGGTCAGACTCTTGCGGCAGCGGATAGACGTGCAAAGGCCGCATGTCTCCACCTGTACCGACGCGCACCACAATTCCCTGGTCGACCCATCTCGAAATTGTTCGACTCAGACTGCCCTTATCAAGCGACACGGCAGCGCCAATCTCTGCTTGGGTGTGCTGACCGTCGCAGAGATTATAGGCCGCGACCTGCTTCTTGCCGTCTCCCTTTGGCGCCACCAACTTCACAAGCGTTCCGGAGGAAAGGTCTGACGAGCAACGGTCGCCAGAATCGCCTTTAGGTACACTTCCATGACTTCGATCCCTTTTTGTTCCTGAAATATATGGATGCAACTAATGCGATTCGCAAGCCCAAACTGCACGTTATCCCCGTCGTGCGTGCGAATCGTTAAACCAAAAAGCGGTCTGTATCGTATCGTTATGATCTGAAAAGGGAATTTTCTTCTATCGCCGGTTTAATAATTACACTTTGGCACCTGTTTGTCCCGCAAACGCAAGCTGCTCGAGAAGCAGAAGGCGGGCAAAAAGAAGATGCGGAACTTCGGCAAGGTCGACATCCCGCAAGAGGCCTTCATCGCCGCGCTCAAGATGGACGCGGACTAAAAACTTGCCCTTTCCGGAAACCAATTCGATCGCCATGGCGTTAGGGATGCGGCGCGCCGCTCCCTGCGGTACGCGCGTCAACGCTGCGCAAAGACCACGTAACGGAATACTCCCGTTGGCGGGCAATTACTTATGGTTAACGCAAAGTAAACGCGCTGCCTTGATCTTGCCTTTTTCAAGTCATCGTCGCCACACATGCGGCAATACATTGATATTGTTATGTCTTGTTAACCTCTTTGCTTGACAGCGACGAATCTATCACTTCCCATTGGCCCGCATAGGGATAGCAGCACGACGGGGAACTTCTCCCGCAAGCAAGAATCACAATGGCTGCACCGGGGGTCGTCCCGTTCCGCGCTTCGAGCGGGCCGGCCTGCGTACGGGGTGAGGCGCGCATTCATAGAGGGGCCAGTGATGCGTTTCGCCCTCGTCATTGGAGTGTGCTTGGGAATGTGCCTGCCGCCGCTCTTCGCGGCGGTGCCTGCCAGCGCCACGGAACAGGCCAAAGCGCCGGCGCCGGAGCGTCCATCGGCGGACAGCGTTCGCCAGACGTACCGCACGCAGATCAACGACAACACCGTCACCATCATGGCCGGCGCGGCGCACGGCAGCGATACGGAGATCGTGCAGGACATCGCCGCCGTGCTCGATGACGACACGGCCTTGCGTGTCGTGCCGATGATCGGCAAGGGGCCGGCGCAAACGGTCAAGGACGTCCTGTTCATGCGCGGCGTCGACATGGGCATCACGCACGCCACCGTGCTCAGCCATTACGCCAAGACGGGCGAGCTCGGGCCGCTCCGCAGTCAAATCGCCTACGTCGCCAAGCTGTTCAACGAAGAGATGCATCTCTTGGCGCGCGCGGGGATCGAAGACGTGCAGGCGCTGGACGGCAAGGTCGTCAATTTCGGGCCGGAGGGCAGCGGCACCGAGATCACCGCGCGGCACGTGTTCGCGACACTCGGCGTACAAGTGAGCGAAGTGCATCACGACGATGCCGACGCGATCGCCAAGCTCAAATCCGGCGAGATCGACGCCACCATCGTCATCGGCGGCAAGCCGGCGCCGCTCCTAAGCCAAGTCGAACCCGACAGCGGCCTGAAGCTCATTAGCCTGCCTTATGCCAAGGGGCTCGAGGACGAGACCTACCCCGCGACGCTGACCCATGAGGATTACCCGGCATTGATCGAGGCCGGTGCGCGGATCGATACCGTGGCCGTGTGCGCGGTGCTGGTTTCGTTCAACTGGGATGACGACAGCGTTCGCTCGAAAAAGCTCGAGCGCTTCGTCGAACGCTTCTTCTCCAAATTCGATGCGTTCCTCGTGAGTCCGCGCCATCCGAAATGGCAACAGGTCAATTTCGCCGCGACGCTGGAAGGCTGGAAGCGTTCGCCTCTGGCGCAGGATTGGATCGACCGCGCCAAGACGGCGGTCGCCGCGGATGCGGGCGCGCGAGAGCAATTCGAGACCTTCTTGGCGCAAGCGACACGGACGCAACGCCCCGGTCGGACGAGGAGCGCACCAAGTTGTTCCGCGCCTTTTTGGAATGGAGCAAGACGCAACAAAACTGACCGCTTCCCCCGTTTGGTATTGCGTGTAGGAGGGTGCCATGGTCCAGCCGGCTCTTAGACCGGTTCAGTCCCGGAACAGCCAAAGCCGATTTCTCTGGCAGAGCGGCTCGATGCGGAATTTCCCGTCGGGGCAAAACTGTCCGCCGCCAAGCCCGAACACACCGTCTCGTCCATGGCGGAGCGCTTCGCCCCAGGCCCGTTGCGCGCCACCCGGCCGGGGCCAATACCAGCCCTCGCGGCGCACGCGGCGTTGGTCAGTCCACCGCAAGGCCAAGGACTTTTCTCGGCGCCGACCCGAGGGGTGGTTGCCGTGCTGACAGCGGTTGCCGTCGCGCCGGCGACGATCCTTGCCGGCCTTCTTTGGTTCGGCACGCTGCAACCGGATGAGAACCCGGAACCACGAGCCGCCGCGCCGGCGCAGGTGCAACAGGCCGCGGTTGCGCCTTCGATCCCGGTGCTGACCTCGGAGCCGGAAATCGCGCTCACCGCGCCGGAAGAGATCCTGGCGAAAGCCGGCGAGACGATCGACTTCGCGATCGCCATCGACGGCGGCGAGGCTCTTCCCGCCCGCAGCGCCATCGCCATTCGCGATCTCCCCGAGGGTGCGTCTTTCTCGAAAGGACGCCCCTTCGGCACCGCCGAATGGAACCTGCGCGCGGACGAGATCGCGAACCTCACCTTGCGTCTGCCCCAAGAAAAATCAGGCGCGTCGGACCTGCGGGTCGAGCTCGTTGCGGCCGACGGCGCAGTGCTGGCCCGTACGGCGACCCCGCTTGATGTGGCTCCCCCGCCCACAGCCGGGCTCGTCGTACGGTCCGGTGAGGAGGACCGTATCGCGGATCTCATGGCTCACGGGCAAAAGATGATCGATGTCGGCTATTTCGCCGGCGCCCGCGCCTACTATCAACGGGCGGCGGAAGCAGGCAGCGGGGAGGCCGCCCTCGCGGTCGGCGCCACATACGACCCGGTCTTCGTCGCCGCACTGCGGGCCCAGGGCATCAAGCCCGACCCTCAAGCGGCGGAGGCTTGGTATTCCCGGGCCGCGGCGCTCGGGGTCGCCGATCGCGAGGCGGGGCTCGCAGCTCTCAAGCAAGCGTGGACCGGAGACGGCCCGCGCACCATCGAGGCGGCGCTTTCAGGGCCGGAGGAAGCGGCCCCCGCACCCTTGGCGCAGCCTCGCGCGGCGCAACAAGAGGACGCCGGGGAGTCGGGCCCGCTCGGCCGGCTGGTTGCGGCGGCCACCGAGCTTGCCGCGGGCGCGGAGTGGGTCGAGGTCACGAACGCCGTCAATCTCCGGGCCGATTCGTCCGGCGACGGCAAAGTCCTGAGGGTCGTGCAGAAGGGCACGAAATTCCGCTCCACGGGGCGGGACGGAAACTGGGTGCAAGTGAGCAACCCCGACACGTCCGAGAAGGGCTGGATCTACACCCGTTTCCTCAAAGGAACCGAAGCGCCTTAGCTGACGGTCACCGCCGGCGCGGTGCGTACCTGCCACGCCAGGTAGGTGAGCGCCGCGCCTTCGCAGACGAGCAAGATGCCGAGCATCAGCCCGAGCAGCCAGTCCGACGTGAGCGGCATGTTCGCCCACAGGATCAGCGCGAGCAGAATGCCGACCAGGCCGCTGCCCAGCACCCAGCCCCAATGGGGGAACGGCCGGATCGTGAGCGCGAAGATCACCTTGGCGATGCCTTCGACCATGAAATAGACGATCAGCAGCACCGTCATGATCAGCAGCCCGCTATCGGGCGAGCTCAGCAAAATCACGCCGATCAGGATGGCGAGCACCGCCGAGATGAGCTGCAGCCAGTAATGCGGCACGTTGCTCGCGCCGATCAGGCCGATGCCTTGCAAGATTCCGCTGGCGATCAGGATCCAGGCGAGCAGGAAGACCACCGTGACCGACGCAATGAACGGGTAGACGAGCGCGAGCACGCCGGCGACGACGAGCAGCACGCCCTGGATCAGGTACCAGAGCGAATATCGCTTCACCGTCTCTCGCATGGCCTCGCGAAGCGCCGCCGCAGCCTCATCCATCGAAATAGCCATGTCTCGAGCCCTCCTCTAGGTTGTCGGCCGAATCAGTTGCTCGGCCGCGTGCCAGCATACGCCAAGCCGGGGGGCCGATGGACCAAGACCAGACGAGAGACGGCCACCTGGCCGCGGCGATCCGCAAGGCGACCTGGCGGCTGATCCCGTTTCTCTGCCTCGCTTACACGGTCAATTTCCTCGACCGGGTGAATGTCGGCTTCGCGGCGCTGCACATGAACGAGGATCTCGCTTTTCGCCGAGCGTCTACGGCTTCGGCGCCGGCATCTTCTTCCTCGGCTATATCGCCTTCGAGGTCCCGAGCAATCTCGCTCTGCATCGCTTCGGCGCGCGCATCTGGATCGCGCGTATCATGATCTCCTGGGGGCTCGTCGCCTGTGCCATGGCGTTCGTGTGGAGCGAGACGAGCTTCTACGTGATGCGGTTCCTGCTCGGTGTCGCCGAGGCCGGCTTCTTCCCCGGCATCATTCTCTATCTGACGTACTGGTTTCCGGCGGCCGAGCGCGCGCGCATCGTGGCGGTGTTCATGGCCTCGGTGCCGCTCGCCACCGTGTTCGGCGGACCCGTGTCAGGCGCCCTCCTCAATATGCACGGCTTTCTCGGCCTGGCGGGCTGGCACTGGCTGTTTCTCATCGAAGGCTTGCCGGCCATCGTGCTCGGCGTGCTCGCGCTCAAGGTGCTCACCGACAAGCCGGCCGGCGCAACATGGCTCACGCAGGACGAGCGGGCTGCGCTGACCGCGCGCATCGCGGCGGAAGACGCCGTCGCCAAGGAAGTCGGTTATAGCGAGATCGGCGCGGCGATGACGCGCCCGCGCGTTCTGGCGCTCGGACTTTTGTGGTTCCTCATCGTCATCGGGCTCTACGGCATGGGCTTCTGGCTGCCGCAGGTCATCCAGAGCTACGGTCTCGACGATCTCAGCATCGGTTTCATCACGGCGATCCCCTACGTCTTCGCCGCAATTTGCATGGTGCTGTGGGGACGCCGCTCGGACCGCGCGAACGAGCGGCGCTGGCATATCGCGCTGCCGCTCATGGTCGCTTCTGCCGCCTTCGCGGCCTCGGCCTACACGGAGGCGCTCATCCCGACGATGATCGCGCTGACCATCGCCACGGTCGGCTTCTACGCCACGCTCGGCCCGTTCTGGTCGCTACCGACCGCCTTCCTCGCCGGAACGGGCGCCGCCG
>NZ_LPWD01000112.1 GCF_001723295.1 Methyloceanibacter marginalis | reverse complement strand
GGGCCGGGAGAGGCGGAAGCACGCAGCGCCATGCCGCCCGGCGACATGTTCAGCACCTGACAAGGGGAATTCCCGCTTGTCCTCGGTCATGATGCGTCCGTTGAGGGAGACCACCACCCGCTTATAGCGGCGGCGATCCGGCACGATCTTGGGGCGGTCGCCCTGCCGTTCTCCACGGAGTCGAACCCCTGGAAGCGCGGCGTCCGTCATGTTCGAGATAGTCATGCCTCTGCCCTGGCTCTCAGTCCTGCTGTCGGACGCCACTGAGCAAGTGTTCATTACGCTTAGTTGGGGAGCCTTAAGGAACGGCTAAGCGACGCGCCAAATGAGGCGGTAAGCGTGGCAATACGCGCAGGATAGATGCCCCCGCTAATCGGAGCGGGACAGGCCGCCTTCGACCACGCGAAACTGTCTTCGGACGACGCGGACGACCTCGGCGCCGTCATTGCCCATGAAGGCGGGAACCCCGTCCGGCCAATGCAGATGGAGTTCGGTCGCCTCGAACGAGGTTAGCGGCTCGGCGCCGAGCCAGAAGGGCGGCTCGATTGCGGTGATCGAACCGAGGATCCGGTTGATCGAAGAGCCCGTATGAATCAGGGGCATCAACGTGAACTCGAAGGCCACTTGGCGGTTCGTTTCCGTCCGGGCGAGAAAAAGGCCGTGACCCACCGCGCCGTCATTGATGATATTGCGGACCAGGGAGCCGATGGCATCCCGGTCGTGGACCGGCCAGAGGCTCAAGAAGTCGACGCCGCGCAGCTCGCGGCCGAATTGCTGGCAGACTCTTGTGCCGGCCAAGCGGAAGCGGAAGGCGAGCAGGCCCGTGCATTCGGCGATGAACGTCTCGCGTAGGAGTCCCGCGATCTTCGCCGGCTCGATCTCGAACCGGCGCGGGGCAATCCGCCCATTGCGTATCGTGTCCCAATACGCGTAAAGCTGCCTACTCGTTGGCTGCTGCATAGTCCACCCGACGCAAAACGTTTCCTCATCCGCCCGCTCAGGTGCTGGCCAAGCCGGACTTGTTCCGGGTTGGCACAGGTGAACGGACATACTCACGGTTTGTTAAGCAGGGAGTATGCCAGCGCGCCGCGGACGGGCTGTCGTGCGGAGGCTCGGCGGCCGTTAAGGTTGCTGCGGGTGATGAATACGTTGGTTTCCGGTGGATCCTTGAATGGCGGAAAGCGAACCTATCCTTAACGTACCGCGTGCCGTGGTGTGGGCGGCCGCGGTCATGATCGTGATCCAGGTGGTGAGAGGCCTACTGCCGGACGAGATCGACATCACGGTTCTCCTGTCTTTGGCCTTCATTCCCGCCCGTTACAGCGGGGCGGCGGCCGAACTGCCCGGCGGCTATCTCACCGCGGTCACCTCATTCGTGACCTACATGGTGGTGCATGGCGGCTGGATGCATCTCCTGGTCAACGTGTTGTGGATGCTCGCCTTCGGGACGGCCGTGGCCCGGCGGATCGGCACGCGCGGCTCTACGAATTTTCGATCCTGTGCGGAATTGCCGGCGCGCTGACCCACCTTGTCTTCATTGGGGCGAAATGGCCCCGTGGTCGGGGGCATCGGGCGGCTTCAGGACAGATGGCCGGCGCGCTGCGGTTCATTTTCTTCGCCCGTCGGGAACCGGGCGAAGGGCCCCAGATTTTTCGCGCGCCCCCCTGGCCGATCTCAGCACGACCCTGCGCGATCACCGGATCGTCGGATTTCTCATATTTTGGCTGGTGCTGAACGCCTATTTCGGCCTGACCTCGGTCTCCTTTGCCGGGGCGAGCGACGGGATTGCCTGGGAAGCCCATATCGGGGGCTTCCTCTGCGGTCTGTTGACGTTCGGGCTTTTCGATCGTTCCTCCGTGTCCGAAAACGCTTCGCAACTGCGGTAAGCATCCGGAATTGGTGTTTGATTCGCCCCAAGCTTGCGCACCGTTTCACTCCGGGACATGATGTCGCAGCAAACGGGACTGAAGTTCCCGGGCTGGAGGAAACCCCAATGAATGTCGCAGCAATCCTAAAACTGAAGGGCAGGGAGGTCGTCACAGCCTCACCGGACATGTCCCTGCTAGAGATTGCCCAGCTCCTCGGTCAGCACAAGATCGGCTGCATCGTGATCGCCGAGGACGACGGCAAGGTAACCGGTATCGTCTCGGAGCGGGACATCGTGCGCGAGATTGCCCGCGCCGGCGCTTCGGTCCTTGGGGAGCCGGTCGAGGAATGCATGACCAAAGCGGTGGTCAGTTGCCGGGAATCCGACACGATGGATCAACTGATGGGCGAGATGACCGCGCATCGGTTCCGCCACATGCCGGTCGTGGATCGTGGCCGTCTCGTGGGGCTCGTGTCTATCGGTGACGTGGTGCGGATGCGGATCGCCGAGGCCGAAATGGAGGCGGCAGCCATGCGCGAGTACATCGCCACGGGCTGAGCGTCCTCGATCTTCTATGGCTGATTTGTGCGGCGCTCCCGCTCAGGCGGCGAGCGCCCGCACGGCCATCCTGATCTCGTCGAGCTGGGACTCTGCCGCCTTGGCGCCGAGAGCGATCGCCTCCTCGGCGCGATGGAAATCGAACAGGCCGATGCTGCCGGTCCTTGGGCCGATGCTGATGTCGGGTGGTCGCCGGCAAGACGCGAGCGGGCGATGCGGTCTTGGGTGATGTTGATCGCATCCATCATCACGGCCGACATGCCCGGAGCGCCGTTGCTGCGCCCGAAGATTTGCCGGTGGAGGAGATGCACTGCGCCACGGCCATTGCCGGGAAGCATCTGGTCGTCGACATGTGCTGGCTCGGCGAGAGCCTCCTGATCGTGGATTACGCCGCCTTTGCCGAAGAGATCGCAGTTGAGATTGACGGCGATGACGATGCGCGCGCCAAGTGCACGGCACACGGAGACCGGGATTGGATTGACGAGCGCGCCATCGATCAGCCAGCGGCCGTTGATCTGCACCGGACGGAAGATCCCCGGCAGCGCGAAGGACGCCTTGAGTGCGGTCACCAGGTCGCCTTTGTTCAGCCAGACCTCGTGACCGGTCCCGAGTTCGGTGGCGACGGCCACGAAGCGCGGGCTGAGTTCCTCGATGGCAACGTTCTTGAGGTGGTTCTCGAGCCGGCTTGAGAGGCGTTGCCCGGTGATGAGGCCCGAGCCCGCGAAATTGAAATCGAGAAAGCCGAAGATGCGCCGGCGGGTGAGGGTCGTGGCGAACTCTTGCAGCCCATCGAGCTTGCCGGTGACATAGCAAGCGCCGGCCACGGCGCCGATCGAGGTGCCGGCAACGATGTCCGGCTCGAGGCCGGCGGCAATCAGGCTGCGCAGCACTCCAATGTGCGCCCAGCCGCGCGCGGCCCCTCCGCCAAGTGCCAAACCGATCGTCGGTCTTGCCATCTACAACGCCTCACACAGGACATATGGCCCTGCATCGCCAATCCACAAGCGCCCCCACCCCTGGACCAGAGGCCCGGCGGGCCGCGAGCATTGTTCAATTAGATCAGTACTATGAACTCTTTAAGGTTCCCTTTGCGGCGGACTCGTGGCCGTAGACGGCCTCCGGGTCGAAGCGGCGTGTGGCATTTGCTGGCATGAGCTTCTGTCCGGCCGCCTTGCCGAAGGGGACGCTGCGATAGAAACAGGAGACGCGGCCCGTGTGGCAACAGGCGCCCGTGCCCGTCATCGTCACCGTGATCCAGAGCACGTCCTGATCGCAGTCGGTGCGCATCTCCACGATGCGCTGGGCATTGCCGCTGGTCTCCCCTTTGCGCCACAGAGTATCGCGAGACCGTGACCAGTAATGCGCTTCTCCCGTCTCAAGGGAGCGCGCGAGCGCTTCTTCGTTCATATAGGCGAACATCAGCACCTCGCCGGTCTCGGCGGAGGTGACGATGACGGGGAGCAGCCCGTGCGCGTCGAAGGCTGGCGCGAAGACGTCGCCTTCCTCGCGTTCGGTCTTGTCCTCGATCCTGGGGAAGAGGTCGGCCTTGGTCACCGCGATTAAATTCCTTCGCGGCCGAGGCGGGTTTTACGAACGGCCGCGCTCGGTCGCCAGCTGCATGAAGCGCGCCTGCTGCGCCGGGTCCTCTTTGAAGATGCCGGTGAACTGCGTGGTGATGGTGGCCACGTCGGGCTTTCTCACACCGCGGATCGACATGCACTGATGGACCGCCTCGATCATCACCGCCACGCCCTTGGGCTTGAGCACCCGGTCGATGGTCTCGGCGATCTGAGCAGTCATGGTCTCTTGGGTTTGCAGACGGCGTGCGAACACCTCGACGACGCGGGCGAGCTTGGAGAGCCCCACCACCCGGTCCGTCGGAAAGTAGGCGATATGCGCCTTCCCGATGAAGGGAATCATGTGGTGCTCGCAATGGGAATGGAGCTCGATATCGCGGAGCATGACGATGTCGTCATAGCCGGCCACTTCGTCGAAGGTCCGCGACAGCACCTCGAAAGGATCTTCGCTGTAGCCGGCGAAAAACTCGTCATAGGCGGACGTCACGCGGCGCGGCGTGTCGCGCAAGCCTTCGCGCTGAGGGTCGTCCCCCGCATAGGCAATGAGCGTACGCACGGCCTCCTCGGCCTTCTCCCGTGAGGGGCGCGTAATCTGTGGGCCGCGGCCGATCTCAATGCCCGCGTAAAGCTGTCTGGCTGGCCGATCCTTCGCTGTGGCGTCCATAACTTGAGCGTTCCTTTATTTGGCTAAACACTTGAGCCGCATTCTTTTAAGCCCGACATTCATGGCGCAGGCGCGGCAAGGGGAGCCCGTAGCCTCTGAGCCTCGGCTGCATATATAATGCGCGAATTCCGCCTGCAAGGCGAGCCCGGCCAACCAAGGATAGGAAATGACCCGGCCCGAGGATATTTATAGCCAGCAACTGCTCGAGCTTGCGGCTTCCATGCCGCGCACGCGGCGGTTGAGCGAGCCCCAAGCGACCGCGAAAGCGCATTCGAAACTCTGCGGCAGCCAGGTGGAGATCGACCTCGTGATGGAGGGGGAC